>CAZIAF010000271.1:0-2506 GCA_964537625.1 uncultured Candidatus Bathyarchaeia archaeon | reverse complement strand
CACGGTAAACCAATATAAAGCAGCCGCGGCAATGCTGAACAATCCAAGAAACCCCAGACCCCCATAACCAAAGGACAGCAATAGCAGCCCCCCAAGCCCCGACGCAACCGTCACCCCTATACTCAAAGCGATACCGTTCAACGACATCACGGTGCCCCTAAGCGCAGGAACTTGCTCCAACGTCAAACTCTCCGAGACGGTGTACCTCATCGAGGAGACTAAGCAGCGCGCGCGAAGCTGTTCAGGAAGCCGAAGTAGTGGGATGGGTGTATTGAGTGGTGGGATCGGTGAGATTTGAACTCACCACACCTTGGAGATATCCCCCGCAATCCCCTTTTTTTTACTTTGCAGTCAGGTGGAACTCAGGATAAGGCTATGGAGACAGTTACGGCTTTGAGTAAACGTTTTCGTAAACGTCGGGTTTATACTTGAAAGACGGAATCACCTTCAAATCTTTAACACGATCGTAAAGATACTCAACATACGCAAACTGCCCAGGCTGACTCAGACGAACCCTAAATTCAAGGATTATAGGCTTGAACTTCTCCCAGAATGGCATCAGGTCACCGCCTAGCAGCTTAGCCACCGTCTCAACTTCTACCAGGTTCTGTTCGACGAGTAATCCGATCCCCTTGTAGAATGCGGATAGGGTGAAGAACTTGTTATTCTCTATTGAGTCAGCGGGGTATTTCTTCGTGAAGTCTTCGTAGTCGCTCCAACTCATCTTGAACATTGTGAAGAAGAAGTTGTCTTGGTATTCTGGGTCGCTCCAACGTTGGTAGAGAGACATTAGGAACTGTGCTTGTCTTGTTTCGAGGGTTGTTTTCATGTTTCTCTGAGTGGCTCGAAGGGTCATGATATAGTAGATCGCCGCTACCGTCACGCTTGCCGCCGTCACCAATACTCCAACCGTCTGAACATCAACCATACATCATCGATTTGAGTATCGGGTGAACTTTAGATAAGGTTATAGTGGAACGCCTTCTCGAGGATATACAATCTTGCCACCGCCTTCGCTTTCGCGAAGCAGCTTCACTTGATTATAGAGATACTCAAAGTTACTGAACAACTTAGGCGTATTGAGAGCCACCCTATCCCCAGCAACCACCGGCTCATACTTCTCCCAGAAAGCAATCAAACCGTAACGCATCTTCTGATACACTAGATCAGGGTCTATGAGCTTCCTCTCAACGAGTATCCCTATTCCGTCGAAGTAATTGAGGAAGAAGTCGAACTTGGCGTGCTGGACTGGATCCGCTTTGGAGTTATACTTTCTGTAGAAGTCGTCGTGATCTGTGAACTCCCAGTGCATTATGAGTTCCTCTAGGTCGTGCATGAAGTCCTTCGATGCGAATGTCTTGAATAACTCCATGAATATCTGGGTCTGCCTCGTCTCTAAGGTGTGCTTCATGGTTTCCTGCTGTGCCCTGAGTGTTGTCACGTAGTAGATCGCTGCTACGCATACTCCTAGTGCTCCAGCGATGTACGATACACTCTGCAACAACGCTAAGTCTACCAAATCATGTTCACGAGATAGAGTCAGGTGGAACTCAGGATAAGGCTATGGAGTGCGAAGAAGGTTAACCAGTTTCAAGTCTAAGGAACTTCACAGCGTTGTTAAAGAGGATGTCCTGCCTTTGCTCACTTGATAGAAACTCCGCCTCCTTAACAGCCTTAATAGAGTAAGGTATCGTGTCTGGCCACATCATCTGATCCGAACCATACATGACCTGATCACATAGCCCAGCATCCACAAGCCGCTGAAGGTAAGTGTAGAACTCCCTCCGGGGGATCATCCAGTCAATCGCCGATACGTCAACGTGAAGCTGGGGGTATGTCCACAGCATATTCACCATCTCATCAAGCATAGGCCACCCAGCGTGAGCGAACCAGATCCGCAGCTTCGGGTGCCTGACGAGTGCATCCTCGACCAGCAGTGGGTTGCTGAGCCCAGCCCTGTACTTATCGGAGAATAGATACGGGGTGCCCCTGAACGCGAGGCCCATATGCAGGCAGATGGGCTTGTCGTATGCTTCAGAGTGTGTGAGGTAGGTGTCGACTTCAGGGGCTCCTGGCGCTACCCCAAGAAACTGTGGAAACGCTAGCTCGCCCACTACCTCGAGTTCACCGTTTTCGAGCTGATCTTTTATATGGTCTGGGCAGGGGTGTCCATCGACGCAATGATCTAAGCCACGGATTATTCGGTTGGGGTTCTCCTTTTTCCATTCTGATGTGTATTCTCCGCTAGTCACGGCCCTGATCTTGTACTTCTCAAGAATCAGGAAGGTCGATTTTTTATAATCATCATATGTCTGGTGTGTCCTTATCCCTTCTGGTAGTTGGACTGGTGGGACCTGTTCGTACATTGCGTGTAAGTGTACATCAATTATCTCTGTTTCGACCAATCAAGTTCACCGTTGAGTATCAGGCTGAAGTGAGGATAAGGCTATGGAGAAAAACAACAAGCCTAGCTCCACAAGGTCCCGCCCTTACGAAGCTCAGGGTG
>CAZIAF010000270.1:0-2527 GCA_964537625.1 uncultured Candidatus Bathyarchaeia archaeon | reverse complement strand
GTATTGGGAGGGGCTTGGGGTGCTTGTTAAGGAGGGTTTTCTCCCGATAAGGTTAGTGGCTCTTCTGATCACTGGTATGACTCGTGCGTTTTGGGAGAAGCTGAAGCCCATCAACGAGGAGGCTAGAGTTGACATGGGTTATGTGAGGTGGATGAGTGAGACGGAGTATCTGTATGATGAGCTTTTACGGTACATCGATGAGCACCCTGAGTTATCGACTGAGTGGAAGAAACCCCTTAAGTCAAAATAGTATCGATTCCATAGCTTTATCCTCAGCTCCACCGTCTACACCTAAACGTTAAAACGTTTTTCAGGGATAAATGAATCCTGGACTCGGTCCTAGAAACAGTCGAATGGGGTAGGAACCCTCTATCAATACTCAGCCAAATACAGCGCCTAGACCCAAAAAAACCAGCATTCATACACATCCGCCACTCAGAGAGACCACTTATCGACTTCAATAAAGATGAGAAACTCGACACACCCCTATCCAAACGTGGGGAAAAGGCAGCATACCAGTTTGGCTCAAGCCTGCCATCGGATAGAGAATACATAATCCACCACACGGACATGGACAGAACCATAAAAACGTCTGAAAACATCAAGCAGGGGATTAAGGATAACAACGGTGCAGCGCGAATCGTAGACGAGATCCCGCTCGCAACGGTCGTTGACATGAAGGCTGTTGTCGAGATCCTGAAGAAGATTAAAACCGACTCGGAGTCGGAGAGGTCACGCATCCTCATTAATAACTGGATCTCGGGGATGTATCCGCCCTGGGTTATGAAGCCGAGTCTGGAGTTCGCTCAGATTGGAGCCTCGTTGATGTCTAGGGACCTTAAGACTGCGTTGAGGGGTGAAGTGCATGTATGGGTTAGTCACGATTCGTGGGTTTTTGCTACTCTGCACCACTGGTTTGGTGAAACATGTTTTGATTGTATAGACTTCATGGATGGGTTCATGTTGCAGCTGAATGCTGACGATATGAGTCTCTTCTTCAGGGGTAAGGAGAGGAGGGCAGCGTACCCGTACTGGTGGAGATTCTGATTCATAGTGTATGGCTTAAAACTATTTGATTGTTGAGTGATCTGATATTGACTGTGGAGGACACCCATCCGAAGAGGCTTATGACGTTGTCATTCATGGTTCAAAGCTTCGCAACCCAGCCGGCGGGATTGATCACAAGCCTTCTGCTAATCGAGATCGGCTTAACCTTCGGCGTCTCCGTCGGCGTCACAGGGCAGCTTAGAACGGTATCTTCAATCGCTGGAGTATTCGTTGCCTTACTCCTCGGCGTGATAAGCCTCCGATATAGTTCGAGGTCTCTTCTTCTGACTGGATCAGTTCTGCTGATCCTCTCGGCTGTCGGCTGCGCATTCGCCTGGGACTTCTTGTCAATGACTGTAATCTACTCGTTGACGGGGGTCGGTGTGACTATGATCACCCCTATGATCAATACCTTGATTGGGGAGAATTTTCCCAAGGAGAAGCGTTCCAGGATACTCGGACTGAGCGCGGCTGGGACCTCCATCGCCTACCTGATCTGTTCCCCCTTAGTGAGTTACATCTCTGGTGCAAATGGGTGGAGGCTAGTTTTCTTGCTACTTATGCTACCCGTCTCCATCATTGGTCTAGCTATGGCTTGGTTTGGAGTACCGAAGAGTGTGAAGGTGGAGAAACCCAAGAGGGTTAAAGAACTCTTATCAGGCTTCAGATCGGTGCTCTCCGACAGGTCCGCGGTCTTCTGTCTAGTAGGAACGATGTTAACGTGGACATCATTCTTAGGCAGCTTAACGTATAGCATCTCGTTCTTCCGGGAGGAGTTCCATTTAGCCATCGGATGGGCCTCGATTCTCCTCTCAGCAATGGCCCTTAGTAAAACAGTTGGACACCTCACCATCAGCTCACTAATAGGTAAGCTTGGGAGGAAGAATGCTGCAGTGGCCTCCGTCGTTTCGATGGCTCTTTTTACCGTTAGTTACCTTTTCTCATCGATTTTCTGGCTCTCGGCGGTTATTGTTTGCGTCAGCTGCACTCTAGCTGGCTATATGCACTCCTCTGTTGATAGCCTCAACTTGGAGCAGGTGCCGGAGTTTCGCAGCTCGATGCAGTCTCTCAGCTACGCATTCTATACTCTGGGCGGGGTATTGGGTGCGGGTTTAGGTGGGTTCGCATTAGTTTTCGGCGGATACCACATACTCGGGCTTTTACTGGGGATTTTCGGAGTTGCCTCAGGGATTGTATTCTATGTTTTTGCTAGGGAGCCAACAAATTAGTTGGGATATTAAGAAAAGGTAGTCTGCACGTGCATT
Organism: uncultured Candidatus Bathyarchaeia archaeon; assembly: GCA_964537625.1. Taxonomy (GTDB): domain Archaea; phylum Thermoproteota; class Bathyarchaeia; order TCS64; family TCS64; genus UBA8941. The sequence continues at coordinate 215 of CAZIAF010000270.1, read as the reverse complement.
CAATATGGTCACGCTTGTCAACGTGTTTCGGCTTTAGGAGTATGTCAGACATAATCACTCATGATTATGATTCGGGGGTTCTCAATCTTCCTCAGTCGCTCGTCGTTCGTGATAAAGGCACTCGCGTCCTCAACGAGGCATGTAGCTACCTGAATTGCGTCGGGTGTCCTCAACCCGCTTCTTGCCCTTATCTCCGCCGCCGCCTCCGCCACTTT
>CAZIAF010000269.1:0-2544 GCA_964537625.1 uncultured Candidatus Bathyarchaeia archaeon | reverse complement strand
GTGTTCGCATCGGAGGTCGTATTTGTCGAGGAGGCTGTGCACCTCGTTCCGTATCCGTGTGCGGTCCTTGACCAACTCGGACCTGTATCGGAGAAGGCTCCTTCTCTCCCGTGTCTCCTTTGGCGGGATGTAGCACTCCGGTATGAGGTTGGCCCGTAGTAGGTGGGCGAGGATCCTTGCTGAAAGCTTGTCCGTCTTGATGCAGGCTTGGGCGATGACCTTGGGCTGCAGTGAGTTCGCGAGCTTCACCAGTACGCTGTGTGCCTCCAGGATCTCGTATGTCTTGAGCCAGAGGTTCACTGTCGACTCCAGGACTGCGTAGCACAGGCCGTATCTGGCTAGTGTCTCGGTGAGCTCTCTATGTCGCTGCCTGTGTTCAAGTATGTGAGTTCCCTGAGGATCTCTCCTTTCTTGTCGGCTATGCACGCTGCGTAGCGGTTCTTCCCGATGTCGATTCCTACATAGTTCGTCATCTTCACCCCCTGTTTTGGTGAGGCTGGTTTGAAGGCAGCATCCACCTATCAGAGTTCCGTGGCTCATTTTGACAGCTGTTAGGACGCGCCCATTCATAGGAAAGGCTTCGAGGGCCAAAGAAACGCAGGGCTTAGCCAGCTACACCTACTTCTTCTAAGTGAGGAGAGTTTTATCATGTCAACATCGAAGCACGCACTGCGTATACGCAGTTCTTTAATATTATGACGCCGCTTGTGAAACATGGTATCTCCACGAGTAATAATAGGCCATATGAGTCATGAAACAAGCACCTTCAGCACCGTTAAGACCACTCTGAAGGATTTCGACCCCCACTACGATCAAGAACTAATACACTTCTACAAGGGCACAAGATCAGGAATCGGGGGATTCATAGACGTACTTGAGAAACACGGCGCAGAGATAATCCCCACCATAGGAGCAAGCGCCACCCCAGCAGGCCCCATCGCAAACAAAGACTACCACAAAATAGTAAACACCATAATCAAGGTAATCACTAAATCCGACACCGTAGACGGAGTCCTACTAGCCCTACACGGAGCCATGATCGCTGAAGACATACCCGAAGCGGAGGGCACACTGCTCAAGAAAATCCGTGAAGCCGTAGGACCGAAGGTTCCCATAATAATTACACTCGACCTTCATGCGTTAATCTCCAAGCTAATAGTCGACAACTGCGACGCCATATTCGGATATGACACTAACCCCCACATCGACATGTATGAGAGGGGGGTTGAGGCAGCAGAGACCCTCATTAAAACGATCAAGGGAGAGGTAACCCCGGTGGTGGCCTTCAGGAAGCTCCCTATGCTTCCCCCAACTATAAACCAGAGGACCACAGAGGGCCCGATGGTTAAATTATTAGAAAAGGCTCGACGATATGAAGAATCTGAAAAGGTTCTCAACGTATGCCTTTTCCCAGCTTTCCCGTATGCGGATGTGGAGCGGGTTGGCTCAGCGGTTGTAGCGGTCACAGACGCTGATCATGAGTTAGCTCAGCGGATATGCAACGAACTAGGCGACGAGATGTTTAGCCTTAGAGAAGAGTTTTTGAAGCCGTTGACGTCGATTGAGGAGGCGGTTAATAGGGCTATATCGGCGCCCGTAGGACCCATCGTTCTAGCTGATGTGGCCGATAACCCGGGGGGAGGCGCGCCTGGGGATGGAACAGAGGTACTTAGAGAACTAATTAAAAGGAAGGCTAAGAATGTGGGGGTCGCATGTATCAAGGATCCTGAGGCCGTTGTTAAGGCCATTGAGGTGGGGGTCTCCGGTCGGTTAGATATGAGGATCGGGGGTAAGACTGATCATATGCATGGTGAGCCGGTCAGGGTTAAGGGAATCGTTCGAACCATTACCGATGGACGTTTCGTCCACAAATCGGGGGCGGTTGGGGTAGCGGCGGATGTGGGGCGAACCGCTGTGATTGATGTTGATGGGATAGAGGTGATACTTACGGAGCGGAGTCATGCTCCTAATGATCCTGAGATCTATAGGCGAAATGGTATCGAGCCTATTGATAAGAAGATTCTTCTTCTGAAGAGTCGGGGTCACTTTAGGGCGGGGTATGAGCCTTTCAGTAAGGAGATCATTGAGGTGGACGCCCCGGGGCTTACCTCCCCTGACCTTACAAGGTTCACTTATAACAACATTCCTCATCCGATGTGGCCCTTTGACAAGATCTAACACACACGCACGGGGCCTTGATCTATGTGTAGTCAAGGCTAATATCCTCTAGGCTGATTTTCTTGCCTCCGTCAGTTTCATCATACGCCCTCCTCGACTATATTACTGAGGATTCCGAATAACCCTTGAAATCCAGTCTTGACTAGACCTTTACTTATAGAGGGTTAAATGCTCTCAAAATCCGGAAGGAGGTTAATCGAAATCCTCTACTATCTTTAAGTATAATGAAAGTGAGTTAGCCAAACCCGGTTAATGATTAACTTTAGCTGAGGAGAAGATAATCTAGCTAATCATGGTCATCATCAGGATTTGGTTCACAATTGGAGGAAATCTATGCGTCATGAATGGTTCGGAGGTGGTATCCAC
>CAZIAF010000268.1:0-2551 GCA_964537625.1 uncultured Candidatus Bathyarchaeia archaeon | reverse complement strand
AATCGATCAAACCCATAGGACGATTGAAAATATCAGGGGACACTGAATGAAATTTGTGCCTCCGAGCCTCCATATTTTTCATTCTCATTGAAAACCACCTTGGCAGGATGTGTTCCACTCTTAATCTTGTATGAAATTACTGAATAGCCTGCATAGGCCCCCCCTTGCACTCCGTTAACTCTCGACATACCGATGTACCGGCGATCCAGGTAAAAATATGTATAGATGTATCGGTATCCGATTCCGTAGATGGGCTGCCCGGTTAAGGTATCGATGACTCGAGCTTTCAGCTTCACATATTGTGTCCCAGAGCTTACAAATACGCTGTCAACCGACACCTCTACTCTTGTTGCAATCTTGATCCTAAACGGAAGGGCATTCGAACTTCCTCCTCCCGGGAATGGATTGAAGACAGAAACGTTCATTATACCAGGATCAGCAATATCATCAGCAGAAATAGATGCTTGCACCTGCGTATTGGATACGAATGCTGTCGGACGATCGGAACCATTCCATCTCACTACAGACCCTTGAATGAAATTCGTTCCGATGACAGTGAGGGTAAAGGCGGCCCCCCCTGCACTGGCAGAGGATGGACTAAGGCTAGTCACGCTGGGCACAGGGCTGACGATTGAAAACGGTAGTGAATTTGAAAGCCCTCCACCAGGTGGGGGGGTGAAGACAGTAATGTTGGCTGTCCCAGGAACGGCGATGTCAGTTCCAGAGATGGTTGCCGAAACCTGGGTGCTCGAAACGAAGGTTGTCACCCGGTCGACTCCGTTCCATCTTACGACAGACCCAGAAACGAAGTTTGTGCCGTTGACCACAAGTGTAAAGCCGGGCCCTCCTGCCGTTGCCGAAGAAGGAGTCAGGCCGGTCAAGGATGGGACAGGGTTACGGATGGACAGAGTCAACACATTGGAGAGCCCTCCCCCTGGAGATGGGTTAAGAACAGCGATATTCGCTGTCCCTGCGCTGACGATGTCTGTCGAAAGGATGCTGGCTCTCAGTTCCGTATTCGAAACGAGAGTCGTTGTCCGACTTGCCCCATTCCATCTTACCGTCGATCCGGAGACAAAACCCCTACCATAAACGGTAAGTGTGAAACTTGGTCCCTTCACCGTAACGGCACCTGGATTCAAACCTGTCAGCACAGGAACAGGATTAACAATGGAGAAAGTCATCGGATTTGACTGACTTCTTTCTGGTGTGGGGTTAATGACGGTGATGCGGGCTGTCCCGAGAGTGGCGATATCTGAGGCTGAAATGGTTGCCCTTAGTTCTGTGGGTGATACATACGTGGTTGGCCGATCTGAGTTATTCCACAGCACGACAGCTCCGGGAACGAAGTTCGTCCCAATCACGGTCAGCGTGAAATCAGGTCCGCTTATAACGGCCGACGATGGGGAAATACTCGTAATCGTAGGTATCAGGATCGGCGGCACATAAATAATTCCTTCGGCGAAAGAAAAACCAGCGGCAACAGTGGTCAAATTTCCACCAACATCAAGTTTATCTATTACGTTATACAGTGAAATATAAACACTGTCCTCCTCATCAAAAGCAATATCGATAGGACCTGTTAGATAGGGTCCATAAGGGGTTTGAGCCTCAAATTGTATCGGGTAGTAATAAACAGTCGCTGCAAAACTGTGAACGTCTACCTCAACAATGCGGAAATTGTCTCGATCCGCCACATACAGGTTCCCATCATAAAAATCGAGACCTACTGGAGAATCTAACTCGTCATAGATCAGCTCGGGAGTCACTGGAGGCCCTGCTGCCAAGGCGTCTCGTGTGATTCGCAAAAGTTGCCCGTTGTCCTGATAGACCGTCACATAGAGGTTCCAGCCATCGTCAAATTGTAAGTCCTCCAGCCTCCCCAGACCTGCAACGAGAACTGTGCCGCTCCCTCCCCCTGCAGGAAACCGCCAGATAGTTCCGGTCCATGGTTCGGGTCCGCTCCATGGTCCGGTTCCCTGTTCGGCCACATACAAATTGCCGGCCTCATCATAGGCCATCCCATGAGGAAGGATTAACCCTGTCACGATGATTTCGCCCTCCCCCTGAGGAGTGACCCTGTAGATTGCGCCCTCATTCTTTACAGACAGGGTCAGGTTACCGTTTGGATCCTGCTTCAACTGGACCGGACCATTCAACGTTGGATCTCCTTCTTTTGGAAAAAATCGGGTCACATTACCCTCGAGATCCCTATGCGAGACGAAACCTGTCCCCCAATCCGCGATGTAGAGACCAGACTCCAAGGCCGCCGCCTGGGTAGGTATGAAAAACAAAGGCACGATAAAGATGGCTACTAACATCAACAAAAAGAGTCTCTTCTTCTTTTCCATGGGATCCTCCCTATAAAGATATTTAGAAACAAACTCAATCTCATGCGATCCAGCCTGATCAGGGTCCTTTGTCATGCGTTGACCCTTGTCTTTTTCTTGACTGAAACGTTGGCGCCATGCTCTATCATCTTTTTTGCGACTCTTACAATATTTTCATAATGAAGCCCACAGAGTCTCCTGAGTTCATCCTGACTTCCATG
>CAZIAF010000267.1:0-2552 GCA_964537625.1 uncultured Candidatus Bathyarchaeia archaeon | reverse complement strand
AGAGATATCTAAATATTATAAAAAGTTCCATGTAGACGTCGACCCTGAGGACGAGATTATCGTTACACCTGGAAGCCAGGAGGCTCTATACCTTGCTCTGGCAAGCATATTAAACCCCGGAGATGAGGTTCTTGTACCTAACCCCAGCTATACCGTATATTCCCCAATAATCAATTATCTTAAAGGTAAGTCGACTCTATTCGACCTCGACCGAGAACACAATTTCCATATAAACCCGGATAAACTGAGAGATAATATAACAGATAAAACTAAAGCACTTCTGTTGTGCTCACCAAACAACCCCACAGGCACAGTGTTAAACATGTTAGACCTAGAAGCGATATCACAAATAGCCGAAGAATATGATCTACTAGTCATTTCTGATGAGATCTACAGCGAATTCATATGGAAAGGCAAACACAAGTCCATAGCCTCTATTCCTGGAATGAAGGAGAGGACGGTGATCATAGTAAGTTTCTCAAAGACTTTTGCTATGACTGGGTGGAGATTAGGATACCTAGTAGCGAACAGAGAATTAACAAGTAGGATGCTAGATCTACAGAGTAACATGGTTCTATGTCCCGCTGCTTTTGTGCAGAGAGCTGGAGTTGCGGCCCTAAAGGGTTCATGGAAACCAGTTAAGGAAATGGCGCAGATTTATAAGGAGAGAATTAACTACGTCACGAAGCGTCTTAATGAGAATGAGGGCATATTTTGTGCTCAACCTGAGGGCGCCTTTTATGTTTGGGCGGATGTATCCAAGTTTTCATCCTCGAGCGAGGTCTTCTGTGACGGTCTTCTAGTTAAGAAAGGTCTTGTCGCTGTTGCTGGGACATACTTCGGGTCTGCTGGTGAAGGATATATCCGCCTGGCACTTGTTAAACCGATGAATGTCCTAGTTGAAGCAATGGACCGAATAGAAACATATGTAAAATCTCTGTAAATCATATTTTTTCAACTTCATTCGCACACAAAAAACTCTGTGCACCTATCACATTAGACAACTATTAAAAAAACTTGAAGTCACTGATTTTGAAGTGCAACGTCCATAATTGAAGTAGACTTTGCGCGCGCTGTTACGAGTATGATAGTAGATCACACGAATTAACGGCTTTTTTTACAAAGCATATACGAGTACAATTATTATATTCTCATATAATATTATGAAAATGTATAGGGGATACTCGTAGTTGAGAAAGTGGACATTCTATTTCAGGGTCGATGAGGACTTCCTGGGTGCAACTCTTAGGCAACCTTCTAAGGAGACAAATGATTCGATTCTCTACCTACACGGTTGGGGGGGTAATAGGGAGACTCAAGCTGGTCTTCTGGATCAGCTCTGTGAAGAAGGTTTCTATGTGTTGAATTTCACTCAAAGAGGCTTTGATGAATCAACTGGTAAAAAGTGTCTAAACAAATGGCACTTAGATGCCTCGTATCTGGCTGACTATCTGATTAAAATGGGCTTAAAGGTATGGATTTGCGGCCTCAGCACCGGGGGAACAATGGCTATCTCTACATTGGATGTGAACGAAGGAATCGTCGGTGGCATCATCATCTCTCCTTTCGCTTCTCTCGATCAGCTATTCAGGGATAAACCTGAGCGAAGACAACGCTTACACGATATCTTTGGTCCTTTCACGGAACAGGATTTCAGAGCAGCAGACGCATTGTCAAATGTTTCCACCATACACCCTCGTCCTCTACTTTTCATCTGCGGTGATGCTGACGACATAATCCCCTCAACACATTCGAAGCTGCTAAGTGAAAAAGCGGGTGACAATTCAACTTTGATAACCATTCCTAAAGCGGATCACATAATCTCGACGATTCCACCAATTGAACTCTCAAGAACCATTAAAGAGTGGATACATAAAAACCAACCAGATTAAACACTGTACTAAAAACAATCGATCTCAATATTCCATTTATTTTATTACTCCGCTGCTTTGCGGATTAATTTCCTCATGCTCTGAAGCGCTTGCGATGCCTGGATCTCCGCAGAAATGTCTGATCGATGACACTCGATAGTCAAATACCCCTTATAGCCAACTTCTTTCAGGGATTTTATGAATGCAACATAGTCACACTCACCCATTCCTGGAGCAACCTCTACAGTAGGTCTTGCAGTAGGCACTGATAAAGGAGGCAATGTAGAAACCATCTTATAATCCATGCAGTGGGTGTGAACGATGAGGCTTCCAAATTCGCGAACAGCTTCAGGTAAGCAAGGCTCCACAATCACGCCATTCACATTATACATTTCTGACCAAACGCGTCCCACGTGGAGATTTATCTTAAGAGCCGAAGATCCTACGTCTTTTATGAAATCCTTCCAGAAATTTACTGGAGCGTACTCTTCGATTGCGAAAATAACTTTACGGTCTTTGCTATAGTCGGCACATTCCCCTACACTCTGTATCATCAGCTTTCTCTCCTCATCTGTGTAGGGTCTAGCCCTTCCAAACATGGGTCCCCTTTCACCCATGCCTCTTAGGAGCCCGCGGGGCATCCCTGGGAGAAGTTTTGATGCTCGGATTTGAGGACTTGGA
>CAZIAF010000266.1:0-2559 GCA_964537625.1 uncultured Candidatus Bathyarchaeia archaeon | reverse complement strand
TCCTTCTCAATAGCCCTTTCCTAGCTGAAGAAGTTCAGCTACTCCACCAGAGAATAGAGAGTCTCGACATCGATCTCGAGCAATTGCTGTTGAGCTGTCAGATCACCGGTGAAGATGCGCGTGGTTTGATAAGTCTAATAAGGATGGGGATGGCAGCGGAGAGGATATCTTTCGCTGCCTCGAAGATAGCGCAGGTCGTGCTGCGTGGAATAGAGCCCCATCCGGTCCTGAAGATGATGATCCAAGCTGCCGATGAGACGGTTGATCGCATCGCTGTCCCCGCGGGGTCGCTACTCATAGGAATGAACCTTAAGGACGCTCAACTTCCCGAGGAAACTGGGTGGTGGATCCTAGTTATTAAGCGTGGTGAGAAGTGGGTCCGACCTAAGGCATCCACGGTGATTGAGGAAGGTGATCTCTTGATAGCCTCAGGGTACTCGGATGGAGAGGAGGATTTTAAGCAGGTGGTCTCAGGGAACCGAGGATTTGTCAACTAACCTCTTTGAGACTACTAGAAATCTTTAAACCAGATGTGCGCCCCCGCCCATAGGGATAGAATGGAAGCCCGGAGTGGAGGAGGTGACCTGTAGCGACGAGGACCGAGACAAAGAGCAAACGCTTCTTTGCGGCTACTGCTCAGGCACTGTTCTCACTGCTCTTTAATTTCACAGGATTATTCGCAGGGGGACTCGTAGCCTACAGTTTAGGGATGTTTGACACAATTCCCTGGGCTCTCGTGATCTACCCAGGAATCCTCAGCATAAGGGGTGCAATAGGCGGGCTCTACTGCGGGCGCCTAAGCACAGCACTTCACCTCGGAACTATAAGACCGAGGCTATTTGGTAACACCGAAGAAGCCTATGTACTTTTCAACACTGTCAATACTTTAACCTTAATCAGCGCCTTGATTATGGGTTCGCTTGGCTCACTTGTCGGTGTGTGGGTTACGGGTACATCATTCACGGAGTTCTTCAAGATCCTCTCCGTAATAATCGCCTCGATGGGGTTGAGCATTCTTGTCATCTCCCCCCTTACTTTCTGGGTATCAGTAGCCTCATTTAGGAGAGGACTTGACCCAGATGTTCTAGTATACCCAGTCATCTCTACAGTTGCGGATCTGATCATCACTGCTCTCTACCTAGGCGTTCTGTATTTAGTTATTCAAGCGCCGAACCTAAGCTTGTACATATTAAACGCGGTCAATATAATCTTCATTGCCGTTGTGCTATACACCGTAAGGAAAATTTATCACAATAGGGAGTTCGTCACCACAGTCAAGGAGTTCATGATAACCCTCGTCATCGTCACCTTCATCGTTAATATCACGGGAACAGCCCTTAATAGGATCACTGAGGACATAGGCAAAAGACCCGAGATCTTTATGATCTACCCCGCTCTAATCGATACAGTTGGAGACGTCGGCTCCATAATTGGCTCAACTGCCACAACCAAGATGGCTCTCGGTGTCATGGCTACGGAATTCAGAGCAGCTACAAATCACTGGGTTGAGATCGGAAGTGCATGGCTAGCATCGATAATCATGTTTGTCTTCTACACACTCACGAGTAGCGCCATTTATGGAATAGAGAAGTTCCCAAGTCTATTGAAAGAAGCTTGGACGACGAACCTTATAGTTGTGCCCATCATTATAGTGATTAGCTTCACCACAGCAATAGTAACGCGCAGGAGAGGTCTGGATCCTGATAATTTCATAATCCCGTTAGAGACAAGCCTCAGCGATGGATTGACAACCATCGGGCTCCTCATAGCCCTCACCCTGCTAATATAGATAGACAGGATGATTTGGATGTTTTACAGCTTTGTGCGCACGCATGACTAATTCAATGATCAAGTATTATACAGGCGCTTATCAAGCCGAACCATAAAAAACATTACCGGGGTATTCTTGCCTCCCTTTTTTACACGGCCAAAACTATCGCGACACAAAAATAGGTGCATTGACCTAAGAGCTTCATAAGCTTCAGAAACTGATCCATTCATCGATCACCGTGTATAGTGAATCTCACTGCCACCTCGGCGATATGAGACCCGAAGACGTGAAGAGGGCGGAGGATGAAGGACTCGCACTCATGATAACAATGGGCTTAGATGAGGCATCCACGAACATCGCATTGAAACTGGCGAAGAGGCACCGGAGTATCCGATTGAGCCTCGCAGTCCACCCCTGGTATAGCGATGAGTTTACTGAAGAGACTCGAATGATGTATCTGAGGCTCGCTAAGAATCCTGAGGTAGTCGCAATAGGGGAGACGGGGTTAGATTACACGGGGAGGATGAGTCAACAATGGGTCAGGGAGGAGAAGTACGTGGATAAGGAGACTCAAATGGCGACGTTCCGCGCCCATGTAAGACTCGCGAGGGAACTACGCCTCCCTGTCATCATCCACGATAGGGCACCTGGACAGGAAGCTTTAGACCTCCTCGAGGAAGAGGGTGCAGCAAAGACTGGAGCTATGATCCACGGCTTCTCCAAGGATAGGATTTATGCGCTGCGCTGCGAGAAGCTCGGAATCTACCTATCTCTTGGACTCCGGACCC
>CAZIAF010000265.1:0-2560 GCA_964537625.1 uncultured Candidatus Bathyarchaeia archaeon | reverse complement strand
GTAAATGGTGTTCCCGTACTCGAGAAGGGTAAACATAATGGCAAGACTCCTGGCTGCGTCGTTAAACATACTTAAAATTTTAGAACCTAAAATGGACTAGCCTCACTTTCAGAAAAAATATGGTTATTTTCTCCTTACAAGGAAAGCCATATCCCTTCAATCTCCCATACTTCTCCAAGTGAACTATTTGAACCAGGAGGATTCAATCAACAGGAGGAGGAGAGACCTCCTCAGAGAGATGGAGCGTCGCGGTTTCGAAACTGTTGTCCTCCTAAATGAGGTCGTCAACCAGAACCCGGGTAACTTCATTTATGTGTGTCCTGAAGGTGTCGGCGACGAGCATCAGAGCCTAGTGATTAACATCAATGGTGATACTACACTCGTTTGTCCCCACTGGGGGGCGAAGCAAGCAGAAGAAAGCGGAAAATATACAAAAGTCGTCGCTGTCAGACAAGAGAAAAGCCACCACATGAGAGGGACACAGATTGCCCTCACTGGCTATAACCCCGAACGAATCTGCTTCGACCTCTCTACGATGAGTAGCCAGTTCTCTTATGCTCTTGCTGAGACTCTGCACATCAAGATCGACCCCAAAAAAGACATCAGCGACCACATCTTCACGATGCGCAGCATTAAGGACGAATATGAAATCTCTGAGATTAAACGCGCCATCAACATCACAGAGAAAGCTGTCTTTAAGCTCATTCAAGACTCTGTACCAGGGAAAGACACTTGGAGTATGAAGAAAGAGCTTGACGCTCAACTCATCGAGAATGGAGCCCTCGACCATAGCTTTGATTCCACAATAAGCTTCTGTCGCGGTCCGAGAAGACCATATGGCACCGTCAAGCATCTTGATATTCTTAGCGTCGACGTCGGCGTCCGAGTCGAAACAGGATACTGCAGCGACATGGGACGAACCTGGCCTATTACTCTCGATGCTCAAGCTAAAGACTTCCTCGACAGAGTTGTAACAGCTCAACATGAAGGGGTTAAGAACATCCGCGAAGGCGTCTCAGGCAACGAGGTGCTCCGCAGAGCAAACACTTTGAACGAAGGGCTTGGCTTCGACCCTGCACTTCGTTGTGGCCACCAAATAGGCCTCGACGTCCATGACTACACTATGCCTATAGCCCCCAATTTTGGACCCATCGAAACTGATGCGCTTCCACTCAAGGCGGGGATGACACTTACCTACGAACCCACGATGATCGATTCTAAGCTTGGAATGAGAAGTCACGTTGAAGATATCGTCCTCGTCACCAAGGAGGCCCCAATAATTCTCAATAAGATGCCTTGGAATGTTACATTCTAACCTCCTATTCGGTTAAGGTTATTTTCTCAAACCCCCGCATAATTGCAGGTGTATCGCTGTGCCTGTAGACATGGTCATCAAGAATGGAGTACTTGTCCTCCCATCCGGATTATCGGAGGGGAGCCTAATCATAGATGATGGTAAGATCATAGGAATTATGAGGTCAGATGAACCTAAAGCGGACAGGGTAATCGACGCGAAGGGGAAATATTTACTCCCTGGAATGGTCGATATGCATGTCCATCTTAGGGACCCAGGGAACCCTGAAAGAGAGAACTTCGAATCTGGGACGCGCGCTGCCGCTGCTGGCGGTGTTACAACGGTCATAGATATGCCAAACACTGTTCCAGCGACCGTGACCGTTAAAGCACTTGAAGAGAAAATATCGATAGCATCCAGAAAGTCGCTTGTCGACTTCGGCTTTATTGGTGGTGCAGGTGAGGTGCCTGAAGATGAGCTCAGAGGCTTGGCGAAGGCGGGTGTAACAGGCTACAAGAGCTTTATGATAGCGCGATTCAAGGATCTGGCCGCAGACGACTGGACTCTCATAAAGAATTTTGAGATAATAGCCGACGAAGGGCTACCATGCCTTATTCATGCTGAGAATGGCGTAATCGTTGAGAAGGGAGCCGCAAAAGCAAAGTTGCTAGGTAGGACGGATCCGATGGCTCACTGCGAGTTCAGACCGTCGATAGCAGAAGCTGAGGCGATCTCCCGGAGTCTTATGTTTGCTGAGGAGACTGGGGTCCACCTGCACATCTGCCATATGAGTTGTGGGGAGGGAGTAGACATCCTCGAAGAGGCTCAGCTTCGAGGTATTGACGCAACAGGCGAGACTTCGACTAACTATCTATTAATGAACCAAGAGACGATGAAGGTGAGAGGACCTTACGCAAAAGTCGATCCCCCACTCAGAACCGACGCAGACCAAGCACGGCTCTGGGAAGCCCTCAATGATGGTATCCTTGACGTCATCGCAAGTGACCACGCACCATATACCCGAGAGGAGAAGGAGAAAGGATGGAAAAACATCTTCGACGCACCAAGCGGCGGAGTTGTTATCGAAACGAGTCTACCCCTCATGTTAAACGCTGTCAACGAAGGAAAAATCGGGTTAGAGCGACTAGTCGAGGTATTCAGCGCCAATCCTGCGGCAATAAACAGCCTATATCCGCTTAAAGGTGGGTTGAATATTGGAGCAGACGCCGATGTAGTAATAGTGGACATGGATAAACCGTTCAAGAT
>CAZIAF010000264.1:0-2575 GCA_964537625.1 uncultured Candidatus Bathyarchaeia archaeon | reverse complement strand
ATATTCCTCATCCATTGTGTATCACCTAGAACTTGGCCATAGTCACCAATTCATTATAAATTTATGCATAAATAATATGCGTTTGTCTGCGGAAGTGAAATCGTCTGGAAGTGAGAATAAGATTATTGCACATAAGATGAGGCTTATACCAAAGATACTTTAGGTAAAGATTTTTTTAGAGGATCAGTTGAGAAATTGGATAAGCCGGCTTAAGAGAAGTTCTCGTTAAATAAACAGCAATGGTTTCCCTCTCCGTCGCTCGCGAACAGGAAAAAAGGCGCTCGTGAGCAGGCATAAATTAAGGTCTTTTTATAACCTCGATATTCTTTATACCCATATCTAGAAGTTTTTCGCGCACGAGAGAGTAATCATTCAAGGATTTTTTAATATGAGATGATAAAAAGCGAGATGGTTAGGTGCTTTCATTGAGTGCACGCTTTCCCTCGGAGTGTATAACCAGGGTATCATACAACACCCGATTTGCTGGAGTCGGCACACCCCACTTTTGGCCGAGTTCGACAACGGCGCCACTCAACCAGCGCAACTCGAGCCGATTACCACGTTCGAGATCCACATGCATCGAAGAGGTCATGTTCGGCGAAACCGAGTCGCAGAGCGCTAGCTGGGTTTCTGCAAAGCCGGGATCGAGGCGAACCCCACATGCACGCCCGATGGTCACGGCCTCGCGCATCACTTCAAGAAGCAAGGCGCGCGCCTGTGGGTGCGAACGAATAGGCCCGATAGGGAGGCGGATCGCCGAAGTCGTGGCGCTAAGCCCGACAATGAAGATGAACTTTTCCCAGATCGCTCTTTCAATGTCGTCGCTGAGCTCGACATCGATACCAGCCCGTGTAAAAGCCTTGAGTAAAGCCAAGCAACGTGCCGAGCGTTTGCCGTCATATTCTCCCAAGATGATCTTCTGTAGCTTGCCCTCATGGCGAATCACGCCAGGCTGCGCAATGGTTGAAGAGAGATAACCTACCCCACCAACGACAGCCTCTCGGCCCAATACCAAGCGGAGCACATCATCCTTCTGAACACCGTTTTGGAGAGAAATGACCGCGGTACCTGGTTTAACAATGGGCTTGATACGCAATGCAGCCTCATCAGTATCCCAGAGCTTTACAGCAAACAACACCGCGTCCACGATTCCGACGCTTACAGGATCGTCTATGACCTTCGCAGGGCGCACGTGGACGTCACCAAGGGGGCTTTCGACTCGCAAACCTTCTTTACGGATGGCGGTAAGATGCGAGCCACGAGCGACAAAAGTCACATCAGTCCCAGCTGCAGCCAAGCGAGCCCCGAAGTAGCCACCGACCGCCCCGGCACCCATAATCAAAACCTTCAGCGCACATGCGCGATATACTCGACGCCCAGCAGACTGAAACACGAGAGGTTCTGGCTTTGAAGTCTGCTCGTCAGCAGGGCTGGAAGAAAGCTCCTGAACTGACACTTTCTCTCTGGTTTTCATACAGTCTTTCCCTCACTCTGAACCAACTCAAGAAAAGCCTTCTTGATCGAGAAGCTTCCTTTTATCTTTTCAAGCATAGCTACTTTTTCCCTGTCCTATGGGTAGGATTTATCTTATAATCTTTCGCGAGTGCTTGATTCAGTATCAGGTGGAAGTGAGGATAAGATTATTGTAAGTTAGGATGCCCATAATGGGGGATTTATTTTAACGGCTCAAGGCTCGCGCGCGCGAGAAGCGGGCGTAGATAGTTTCGCTATCCATGATTGGGCGGCACACAGCGACACGCGCCCCGCTTCTACATACATACAAGTAAGCGGGATACTTGCGCGTAACGCGGCTAGGCGTGTGCCGATTTATTGATAGACACGGCTAGGGCTCATTTATTGGGGTAACTTCTAGGCTACTTAGGCTAGGGTAGACAACATACGGGCGCCAAATTAATGTGGATTATTTACTTCGAATAGTTTTTCATTAGGAGCTTCGGAGATTAACTGAAGAAGTCTATTGAACTCCACTTTATTCTCTCCACATTCTCTCATCAACCTTAGAATATTCTCCCTCAGAACAATCACGACTCTATTATCACCAGATTCGAACTCCGATGCGATGCCATCCATTTCCTTCACCGATATGTTATGCTTACCCATGGTGCAACCCGTACCGACTTGTAGACCATCGATTACACACGAGTCGGGAGGACTCCAACGTAGCTTGGCTACGCACCTTATCCCGAACCATCCGCGTGCATCAAGTATTTTCAGAGCAATCATCCCCATTCTAAGCCCGACAGCAATAAAGAGACCACCATGCCCGTGGAACTCAGTAGCCTTCTCGTAGAGTTCATTACTCCATTCTCTTTGCTTAGGTAGATTATGACGCATATCCTAATGAAACGGATGGGAGTTGAATTTAAGGATTCTAACATGAGTTCGTAATGTTCATATGAGAAAATACATCTGCATTATCTTATGTGCAATAATCTTATTCTCACTTCCAGACGATATCACTCCAGCAGACAAACGCATATTATTTATGCATAAATTAACAATGAATTGGTGACTATGGCCAAGTTCTAGGTGATACACAATGGATGAGGAATAT
>CAZIAF010000263.1:0-2588 GCA_964537625.1 uncultured Candidatus Bathyarchaeia archaeon | reverse complement strand
TACTCAGGACCACCCAGCGATTCAACGAGCCTCTGAGTACCTGTTCACAAAGCAAACGCCAGAGGGGGACTTCAGAGGCATTTACAGCGCACAGTATACACCAAACTACTCTGCAGCCATAATTGAGACCCTAATCAAGGCAGGATACAGCGGCGATGACCGAGTAGAAGCCGGGCTTAGGTGGCTCACATCAGTTAGGCAAACCGATGGAGGCTGGGCGATCCCGATTCGAACGTCGGGACACAAGTTCTTCGAGGCCTTTATATCAACTTCAGCGGTGGTTGGCAACAGATTCAAACCCTCCTCCCACATGGTTACCGGAGTAGTACTACGCGCATTCGCCGCGCATGAAGAATATAGGAAGACCTTAGTTGTGAGGGACGCTGGAGCTCTGCTCAGGGATAGTCTCTTCCAGAAAGACTTCTACCCCGATAGGGCAAGCATAGATTACTGGACCAAGTTCACATACCCCTTCTGGTTCACGGACCTCTTATCAGCGCTTGATTCTCTATCCAAAATAGGTTTTAAACTCGATGACGAGGAGATCAGCGCTGGATTGAGTTGGTTCACAGAGAAGCAGAATGTCAACGGGGGCTGGAAGCTCAACCTCCTAAAAGGCAAGAGCATACCTGACCTAGATACTTGGGTCACATTAGCTATTTGCAGAGTCTTTTCAAGGTTCTACGAGAATATAGAGGTTTAACTGGATGGCTGGCTTACCCCGAAATTACTTTAAGATCTAATTAGACAATCTTAATCATAATATTTCTCATGTTCTCTAGCTCAATTCGATGCTTTTCCTATTGAATTAAATCTGCTTAACCGATTATGTGCGCGCTTGAAAATAATTTATGACTAAATCAGCACACGTGTCAGCGATAGGCTACTTGCATCCTCACCTGATTAATTCGAATAGGCTACTGTTAAGAGCGTTCACCAGTCTTCCTACATCACTGTCTTCTGTATGCGTCGCACGTGCTCCCCATGCTAAGAACTTATCAAAGGGGGGAGGTGCCTCAACTAATAGGCATATGACTCCCCCAGTTGATCCTTGACAGTATTTGCTCGCGAGAATGGTTCCTTCAACCTCATCGATCTTGTAATCTTGAGATTTCAGGACTAGGAGAACATTTTCCTTGTTCTCATCGATGTGGTTCATGGTTATAATTCTGCTTCTTTATACTTATAGGTTGTTAGTTAAGTAAAAGCTGCTAACATTGATTATTTCTATGAACCTCATTTGCACAGTTATTTACATCAGTATTCTAATATGTCGTCGAGACAGTCAAAGATAACTTGTTACCCTAATGAAACTTCATTGAGGTGGATGTCCAATAGTAGTCGAGCGCGTGCTTCTACTCAGGCTTTAGCGATTCTCATCTTCATCCACATGGCTGAATTATGAAAGTTCGCCACGACGCTTCCAGGCGGCACCAGGTCATCACAGGCCTGTCTTGTCTCATCGTCTAAACTCATCTCCAAAACTGGTAGAAGCTCTTCGAGTTGAGCAAGTGTGCGTGGGCCAATGAGGGGTGCGGTGATACCCGGCTGGTCTTTAACCCAGAGAACGGCCAGTTGTGAAGGCGTCAAGCCCTTTTTCTCAGCTAGGGCGACAAATTGCTTGCCAACCTCTATTCCACGCGGAGTTACTCGGTCAGCGTAAATGCTACCTCGGAGCGCTGCACGTGAATCTTTGGGGAAATCCATCGAAGGGTAGCGTCCGACCAGTATCCCCATCGCCATAGGCGACCAGGGTAGTATACCCAGACCGTTGGCTTGACACATAGGTACGAGTTCATTTTCGATGCGGCGGTCAAGCAGGTTATAGGGTGGCTGCTCAGAGACAAAGCGCACGTAGCCTTTGAGTTCACTGACCATCAGTGCTTCCTGCACCTTCCAGGCGGGGTGAGTCGAGCAGCCTACATAACGTACCATGCCAGAGCGCACCAGATCAGTTAAGGCGCTTAAGGTTTCATCTACGTGGATATCGGGGGAGTTTCGGTGGAGTTGAAAGAGGTCGATGTGATCCGTTTGGAGGCGTTTAAGGGAATCCTGGCAGGCTTTGATCAGGTGAAGCCTTGAGTTGCCTCTATCATTTGGTCCTGGGCCTACTGGATAATGTGCCTTTGTCGCCAATAGCACCTGATCCCGCTTACCATTTTTTTGGAGCGCCCTCCCGATTATGCGTTCACTTTCACCGTTAGCATAGGTGTTACTTGAGTCGATTAAATTGATACCTGCGTCGATGGCCCGATCGATGATGCGTTGAGCTTCGTCTTCGGGGGTAGGGTTAGCAAAGTTATCTGTGCCTAGCGCCAGTGGAGCAATCTTGACGCCTGTTCGGCCTAAGTTGCGATACTCCAAAATTTATCCCTCATAAGATTATTCCAATAATATTGCAGGCAAAATTCCTTATTAACTTTTGAAATCAAGCTCATGACATTTCTCCTGATCCAATCCCGAATCTCGCGCGCCAAGCAGTAGCCTATCCTTAACCGAAAACTCGGGTAGTCCTTGAAACCAGCGAGCTCGATTTAAATATAACAATTAATACTAGTATTCCTGGTTATCAAAAAGTAAATTATAAA
>CAZIAF010000262.1:0-2615 GCA_964537625.1 uncultured Candidatus Bathyarchaeia archaeon | reverse complement strand
GAGCCATCATGCTCATCTCCGCTAAGAAGGGTGAATTCGAGTCTGGAACAAACCCCGGCGGCCAGACCAGGGAGCACGCATTCCTGGCAAAGACGCTTGGTGTAAACCAAATTGTAGTCGCAGTAAACAAGATGGACGACCCAACGGTTGCGTGGAGCGAGCAGCGTTACCAGGAGGTAAAAGACGGCGTCAGCCGCCTCCTCCAGATGGTAGGTTATGATACAAGTAAAGTCAACTTCGTCCCTACAAGCGGCTGGACTGGCGATAACCTCGTTAAGAAAAGCACAAACATGCTCTGGTACAAGGGTCCGACTCTCTTAGAGAGCCTCGATACATTCACCGTACCACCAAAGCCCACCGACAAGCCTCTTCGTATACCCGTGCAGGAGGTTTACACCATTCGTGGAGTAGGTACGACCCCCGTCGGAAAAGTAGAGACTGGCACACTAAAGATCGGAGACGACCTCGTCTTCATGCCGAGCGGTGAACGTGGTAAAGTCAACAGCATCGAGACTCACTACACGAGATTGGACAGCGCTGGTCCTGGAGACAACATCGGCTTCAACGTCAAAGGCCCGAGCCGAGAAAAGCTCAAGCGTGGCGAGGTTGCAAGCCACGTCAGCACGCCTTGCACAGTAGCCAAGTCCTTCAAGGGAAGGATCTTCATCATACACCACCCAACAGCGGTAGCGGAGGGCTACACACCAGTTCTCCACATTCACACAGCCCAGATCGCCGTTAAATTCGAAAAACTCGAAGTAAAACTGGACCCGAGGAGTGGCCAGGTGGTCGAACAGAACCCCAGCTACCTGAGAACCGGAGAAGCCGCCATCGTTAAATTTACGCCTCTCCAACCAATAGCGATAGAGGCTTTCAAGGACTTTCCACAGCTCGGTAGATTCGCCCTACGAGACATGGGAACGACCATCGGTGCAGGCATCGTCCTAGAGATCGAGAGTTAAAACCTTTCTCCACCTTTTTTCGATACCTTTAAGTTCTCGGTAATCTGATGAGACGGGGAACAGGCATGGCGCGGCACGCACGGATCAAGCTCACAAGCACAGACACCGCCAAGCTAGAGTCAGTTTGTAACGAGATCAGAGACATCGCTCAAAAGATAGGTGTAAAACTAATCGGACCCATCCCATTACCAACTAAAAAACTCGTTGTTCCTACAAGAAGGACACCATGCGGGGACGGCAGCAAGACTTGGGACAAGTACGAGATGCGTATCCATAAGAGATTGATTGAGATAGATGCGAGGGACCGCGTTATGAGAAGCATTATGCGAATCAGGGTCCCCAACGAAGTCTACATTGAGATGGAGATAAAATAGATCTAAATATGGCTTTCAAAGCTGTTTCTATCCCATTTGGGGCAACTGTTTTTAATCTCGACCGTTATCCGTTCCTTATTCCCTTTAGAGGATTGATTCTATGGCAAAACGTGTCTTGGTCGCACTCGGCGGAAACGCAATAAAGCAGCCTGACGAGAAGGGGACCTTCGAGGAGCAGATGAGAAATGTTGAGACGGCTTCAAAGCAAATAGCACAACTTGTCAAGCAAGGCTACGAGCTCGTCATCACTCATGGCAATGGTCCACAAGTGGGTAACCTCTCAATTCAGCAGGAGGCGGCTACTGATCAAGTTCCTCCCCAACCCCTAGTCGTCTTAGGGGCGATGACCCAAGGTCAGATTGGGTACATGATGCAGCAGCATCTCCACAACCTACTCGATGGCGATGGAAAGAAGGTTGTAACAGTTGTTACCCAGGTACTTGTAGGGAAGGATGACCCAGACTTCGAGGACCCAACAAAACCCGTAGGCCCCTTCTATACCGAGGAGGCCGCTAAGAAGCTTTCGACGGAGCGGGGATGGGTGGTAAAAAAGGTTAGACCTATAGGTGAGAAGACATGGAGACGTGTTGTGCCATCGCCGGCGCCGCTGAGCATCGTAGAGTCTAAGGCAATCAATGAGATGGTGGAGTTAGGTATGATCGTTATCGCCTCGGGTGGAGGTGGTATACCTGTCTTCCGTAACGATAAGGGGAACTTAGAGGGCGTGGACGCCGTCATTGATAAGGATCGTGCGGGCGCTAAGCTCGCCGAGGAAGTCTCAGCCAACATTCTTCTTATTCTAACTGACGTCGAGCACGCTATGATGGACTATGGAAAGCCTACCCAGAGACCGATAAGTAATATGAAGGTGGCGGAGGCTAGAAGAATGCTCTCTGAAGGTCAATTTGGTGCAGGAAGCATGGGTCCGAAGGTCGAAGCTGCCTTAGGTTATGTTGCGAGGGGTGGAGGTAGAGCAATTATCACTAGCTTGGAGAAGGCTGTGGACGCCTTAGCTGGTAAGACTGGAACCCACATAGTCGCCGATTAGAATCCACCTTTGCTATCTACATTCCTAAATATGCGCAATAATTTTTTTGAGACTCTTACATCAAATATTGGACGAGTATGAGTGGGACGATGTATTGTGTGTTTAAGCCATGCCTACCATTATTTCTATAATATCCATTATACCCCATATTTCATTCCAAGTCGAGGTAGACTTCAAACTGGTTTGAGCTGAGCACAGTAAAGGGTCTCAAAGAAAAGGTGTTCTTCCTCA
>CAZIAF010000261.1:0-2620 GCA_964537625.1 uncultured Candidatus Bathyarchaeia archaeon | reverse complement strand
GATGTTAAAAAGGCCAAGGAGTGTTACGACAGGTATGCCCTATCTACACATGGCATGATTATAAAACCGGAGGCGGCAATCACCCGATTAATCCAGAGGAACAAGATAATCGGGTACCGACGAGGTGATGCGATTGAAGCTCTCGCAAAAATCAAATTCGAAAAAGTAAAGGACAATAATCCCCTACTTCAGAACATCACCGTCAACTACCTCGTCTACGAAAATCCTGAAGCTCTCCAATCGATACTTGCATTCCTCAGAAGCCAACTTGACCAAGTCGATAGAGTCGTCTTCGAGACTCAAGACGACGACCTCCATTTAATCTCTGAGGACCCACGAGACGGCGACCCTAACATGTACTACACGTGTTGGGAGACCAACCGCCAAGCCCTCGGCATAATGTACCGAGTAATCGATACGAAGAGTCTATTCGAAGTCCTTACGGGTTACAATTTCAATGGAGAATCAATACGCCTCAAACTCACAGTAAAGGACAGCTTCCTTCCAGAAAATCAAGGCTCAACTCTCCTTCAATTCAAAGCTGGAGAAGCAAAGATCCTCGACAAGGGAAGGTATGACGTAGAAGCGACGATGAACGTAGAGTGGTTCAGTAGTTTAATCATGGGTGTAGTAGACTTCCGCGCCCTTTGGATCTATAAACTTGTCCAAGTATCCGACGATGCTCAAGTTGAGGCTCTTAACCGCCTTTTCCACAGTAGAGAGAAGCCTGTGACTATGGAAGAATTTTAGCTCATTTCTCGATGCACGCGCTATTGACTCTTGTTCTCGCCTCAATCGGGGAAGCCTTGACGCGCGGAGGGTCAATTGACCAGTCAGCCTTAGTGCACATGAGTTACATATCAACTGCACGCGCTTCAGCTTCGAAGGTAAGGGCGCGCACGCATTTATCTGCAGGAATTTCACGTAGAGGGGTGCTAACCACTTTTTAAACGATTATAACAGAGACATTGACAGTCCAGCTATTAACGGAATCAGCAGGTTATCGTCGAGGGGTAAGGGGAGAGCCTCGATCAGGATACCGACAACTGCACCTATTAATGCGGTAATGGGATCAACAAATAACAATGCACCTAGGAAAGCGAAGACCAGACCAATTATTGAGCCCTCAACGCTCTTACCCCTGTTGATGGGGATCTTTGTTCTCCCAAATCTTTTGCCAAGTATCGAGGCGGAGCTGTCACCGAGCGTGAGCACGGCGATTGCAGCATATCCTATTCTCGTTGGAAATACGAGCAAGGACAGCGCTATACCCAACGCATGAAATATCGGGGCTGTGTTGAACTCCTGAAGCTCCGATCTGTTAGCAGCCCAGAGAGTAATCTTTGAGATTATAGGTACCTCGGTGCCTAAGATCCTGAGCACCTCGGAGACAGAATATATGAGCGTCACTACGAGTAACAGTATCGCCACTGCGAGGTTATTGAGCAGATAGATACAGATGAATGGGATTAGAAGCCCACTAACATGAATCGCCTCGCGAAATAAATTGCCTGGGGATATGCGGTTATCTTGGATAATCCCCTCGGTGAGTATTCGCGGTATATCTGAGAGGTCTTCCTTTACGATATAGTCCGCCTTTCTACTGATCACGTAGTCTGGGTTGAAGCCTATTGTGTGCCCACAGATCCGAAGTAGCTGCATGTTGTTTAGGTCGTCTGCAACGAGCACACAACTCTCTGGGGTTAATCCCTCACTCGCCAGAATCTCCTCGAGAGCCGCCACCTTGCCCTCATATTTAATCACGTCACCAGATATTTCACCTGTGAGGACATCGTCTCTGATCTCTAATTGTATCCCAGATGAGTAGTCTCCCCCCAAACGCCTTGCTAGATCAGCTACTAAAGTGTCTGGAAGTCCTGAGCTGATCAAAGCGGTTTTGAACCCTAGAGTCTTCAACTCTTTGAAGAGCTCCTCGGACCCAGGCATAAGTGGAAGGCCATTGAACTCCTTTGATAGATCTGCTATCTGTGTTCCCTTGAATGCTCTGAAAATGGTCTTAAGTGAGCGCTCAAGCGAGAGCGCACCTATCGAGTATAGGACCCCGATTATTGCGAATTTAATGAAATTTGTTATACCGTGGCCCTTGATTGCCTCGAATAATAGGAAGCGCCTCTTCGGGAGTAGTACCCCCTCTACATCGAATACTACTAATTTAGTGAGCAAGCCGAATCGTCCTTAGCCTGGTTATTGCGTGGCTTTGATACGGATATCAATAACATGGTATATCTAGCAATAAAGAGAATGCTCTCTCACCTACGAACTAAGTTAAATTTGAGAGGTTTCTCCCTAGATAAGCGAGAATCGTAACTAATATTGTGATGATTAATCCTCTTTCCAGCTTCTTATCTATTTTCAACTTGTCGATGTATAGTACGCTCCCCGCAGCGAGTACACCAATAGGGATATTGAAAAGAATCCTGCTCTTTACGACCACGTCTCCAATTATGTAAACCGACATAGAAAGAACAGTGAAGAGCATAAAAAAGAGGTAGGGCACATTCTTCTCCTTCGCCTTAAGCAAACCCAGAGCAGCAAGGGCGAGAAGAGGCATATTCGTCAGGAAGCCCCCCATATAGAAGCGGGAGCTGTTCACAATATC
>CAZIAF010000260.1:0-2641 GCA_964537625.1 uncultured Candidatus Bathyarchaeia archaeon | reverse complement strand
AAATGGGCTCTTGGGAGAGTAGCAGCTAAATGTCTTCACCCAAATAAGAGCAGAGCATTGATCAGAATAAAGGCTAAGGATGCATTGAACAATATTGCGAAAATCCGTCCCTATTGTATAAACGAGCCGGTGGAGGTCAAGGTACGATGGGTAAATCCGATAATGGCTGACGCTGTATCAGTCTTACCTTACATGGATAGAATAGATGGAAAAACCACAGTGTGTACTTTTGATGATTACCCAACTGCATTCAAAGGTTTTAGAGCAAGCATCTGGGTAGCAGAATCCATTATGAAACGATAAAAATGTATTTTTGATATTCTTCTGCAAACATTGTGATTTATTCAATTGATGCTGGATAATCCTTAAACTTTAAACCGGTTTGCTCCACCTCGTTCTTCCTAAAGAGTATTGAATTACCGCAATATATACAAAGGTTCGTTCGAGGCACCAACTTTTGGCAACCATCGCATATTATAAGAGCTTCATGAGCTTCGTGAAATCTTTTCCTTCCCCTAATAATTGTATCTTGCACCATACTAACCGAGCACAAAAAAGAATTACAGAATATAAATCGGACGTACAAAACCTCATGTGGGAGACACGTGAAAGTTCTACAGTAGATTTATGTTGAGAACCGAGACAACTTAAACCATGGTAATTGCCCCCATCTATTGTCCCAAACCAAGCAACCTGATGAGGGTCGCCTGTTTCATGTCTGGCTCAGGCACCAACACACGGAAGATCATCGAGAAGAGCCATCTGTACGGTACAAGTTACCAGGTAGAACTAATCTTCACCGACGTCAAGAACGAGACGCTCGATAAAGACGGAAAAAAGGTTTGCAAAGCTTTGGAAATCGCCAGGGAATACGGAATTCCCTACGAATGCTTAGACATCATGGACTTTTATCGGTTGAGAGGCCATACGTCGAAAAAGGATTTGAGCCTAAGACCAGACTTTGATGGTCTATTAGTCGAAACTTTAGAGAAACACAGAATTGATCTCATTGCACTCGCAGGCTATATGAGCATCGTCACTAAACCTCTGCTTGACCGCTATAACGGAAGGATGATCAACGTCCACCCTGCTGACCTTACTCTCATGGTTGATGGCGAGAGAAAGTATATTGGTATTCACACCATTAGAGATGCAATCATCTGTGGTGAAAACGAGCTGAGAGCTACCTCCCATATCGTCCGAGAGAAGGTCGACCACGGTGAAATACTAGTCCTCTCCAAACCGGTCCCTGTTTTGCTTCCGGCAAGTGTCACACTTGAAAAGCTCACCGGAAATAAGATACTCCTGAAGACTGTGATCGAAGAGCATCAGGACAGACTAAAAAAGGAGGGAGACTGGGTCATTCTCCCTTTGACTGTACAGATGATAGGTGAGGGTAGGTTCGCGCTCTCCGATGGAGCCGTCTACCTAGATGGAAAACCCGCCCTCTACGGTTTGAAGCTCTAAGAAGTTATTGACTCAACTACCGCTTCATTGAACCTTACGACGTCTTCAAACCTCACCTCGAGAAGTCTATCTCGACTACCTCCACCACAGTAAAATGTCTTGAATTTCTTCAACTCCTCGTCGATGACAACCCTCATTTTAGTAGCATAGCCGAGGCTCGGGGTTCCACCTGGTGGGTAGCCGCTTAATGGCTCCGACTTATCAAATGGCATGAGGTGGACGTTTTTGACACCAAGAGCTTTCGCCGCTTTCCTAAGGTTTACACGCATGTCTCCGGGTACGATTAGGACGACGTGGTCACCGTTGTCGGTGACCGAGACAAGGTTCTTCGTTATCCTGTGAAGGTCGATTCCCGTCGCTTGCGATGCGTCAGCGGTATGAACTGTTTCCTGTTTCTCGACAAACCGGTGCCAGATTTTATTCTCGTTAAGCCATTCTACGAGTTCCATTTCAATCAACAGGGGACATTCTACATTATTACCGTTTGCTTTCGTTTAAGATGGTTAACATCATAGTAACATCGACAAGTTCGTGAGTGTTCAATATTACTCATGCATGAGATGCGTTGCATAGAACCTTTTTAATTTCGGATTATGAAAGAGAAAAATCCGCATTGTTATGGAGAAACGTATTTGATCTGGAAGTTTAGTAAGAGCTTTTTGTTGCTTTCAGATTAAACGTTCTATCGTATACCTCAGTTGTGTATGTGATAATTAGCTGTGTTTCATGGGAAATTAAGGTTGGAATTGAGTGTGCTGAAAAACGTCTAACATTTTTGACGAAGCCGGGAAACGTGTTATATTTAGGACATTTTTATGTGTTTTATAATATTGTTACACCATTGCGTTTTTAAGGTTGTTCGCATTTCTTGAGAAGATATATATTGCTAGAGCGGAGGCAGCTGGCACATGATGATGTGCGAAAACTCGTGTTGGGTTCGATTGAACTCATCCGCGAAGCCCAACACCAGCTCAAGTTGCCTCTAATGTCTAATATAATTGAAACTCAGGAAAGGCTGAGCGAGGGTGAGTTCTACGCTGAAGGACTCACGGCTATAAGGGGGTACCAATACGGGATGGATTTCGGCTGTTTTATACCTCCATCAACAATAATACTCGACAAGAACCTCCCATATAGCGACAGACCGATGGATATACCCGATCTCGCCTCGACG
>CAZIAF010000259.1:0-2651 GCA_964537625.1 uncultured Candidatus Bathyarchaeia archaeon | reverse complement strand
TACTGTCTGGTTTAACCGGCATCTCCCTCATCAAAAGAAGTATTTAATTTGAGCTTGGAGTAAGGCTCCTGCTTGACAGAATCCTTGCTCTGGGTTCAAAGAAAGGCGACTAGCGCCTTAATCCTTGACCTAGAAAAAGCACTTTAACATGGCATACGGGGAAAGATTTACCTCCTAATAGGCTTGTCTTGAACATCCCGACTTTGGGTATCAACTTAGATGATTGGTTTTCAAAATGGGATGTTCAAGGAAGAACAGTTACCATCAAAGCTGATGTTAACATATTTTTGTATATCTTTTAATAAACCAAGAAAGGAAGGTAAATCATGAGTAAGATACTTGGCAGTTTGGTTTTGGTTACGACCCTATTAGCAGTAGGTTGCGGATCTTCACAACCTATTGTTTCTGAGTGGTCGCCAACCAATACGCCTGATGCGGTTGCGACCGCACGGGCCCAAATCGAGGCGGAACAGGCAACTCAGGCAACGGCCACCGCCAAGTTCGAGCAGGCAGTTGAGGATGCGGTTGAGGCTTATATCGCCTCACTACCAACTGCTACTCCAGAACCAAACGCGACGCCTGTGCCGCTAACCGCGACACCGACTCCAGTGATATCAACAAGCACATCGGTACCGCCGGCACCTACAACGGCCCCGTCTTCAGAAACATTCACGTATGTCCCGGGGGGACCGAACTATGCTTACCCCGAGGACGGAGCGGTGGAACAAGTCAACGATGGGTGGACGCGTATAAGACAAGCAGCCAACGGTCAGTATCTCGCCTGGACATTCTTCACCAGGATCCACTGCGATACCGCAATCGGTGAAAAGCTTCAGTGGGACTCGGCGACGAAATTGAACGTCTTCGGCCCGATCAATTGTAGGATCGAGTTGAAACGAGATTTGGAGTCGTCGCTGACCATTGACCCAGACCCCTATGTGGTGGCCAACGCCAAGAATAGCCCTTTGGGGCTAGGTTGGTTCATTACTGGAATCGGGACGGTCACCGTCAATCGCAGCACTCCAGTCCAATTGTCTGGACCTGGTGTCAAGCAACTGGGATTTCCAGGGAACTGGACAGGGACATGGGTCATCGACCTGGAAGTTCCGGCCAACGGGTTGGTCGTGATGAACCAAGGCGAGAAGTTAGTTCCCGACGACAATTGGCCACTGCCGTAATGGGCGATAGGGACTCTGTAGGGAGATATTTGCGGGCAAGGGAAGATGATTTTCCTTGATTGCTTCAATGATGAAGCCGCCAATACCCCTCTCTCGTATGCCAGTCCCCCCAGATTATAAAATTCTTGTAATCTGAGGGGGCTGAAAATATTCATGGAAAATGAAAAGAAAGATACCACTGATTTTAAAGGATTCTTTAATCTTTACCGCTCTGATAGCGGCATTATTTTTTGGTCTTTGGGGAATTAAACCTACCTCGACCACTCCTTTTATCCAAGTTGGACATTTTCGGCTTTCTCCATTTATCAAAGGTTTAACCCTTTACCAACAAGACGAATCCCTTTTTTACAATTTTTCTCCCCACGACGATTACTTTATCGACCAGGAAGGTGAATACAAAACACTAATTACTAAAGAAGACATAATGAATGGGAGATTCAAGATAAACTCTGATCAAAACTCAACCAGAGACTATTTCTTAAGCCTTTTAGGTTTCTATCAGCCTTTAGCCAGTTATCAAAATCAATCACAAACAATTAAATATCGGACTAAAATTCATAACAATTCAATTGAGATTATACGCGAGGTCTCTGGTTTTCCCCAAATTAAACAAGCCATGGCGATAGCCATCACTCTTTCCTTTGAACCGGATGATTATCTCTTCAATCAACAACTTGAACTTGTCAGAAACGAAAGTGAATCACCAATTCTATGGGAAAATGTTTCTGGCAATTCTGTTTTTATCCTCAATCCTCAATTACCAGGAGTCATCCAAGTTCTAGCACAACCTTATCAGAAGATAAAAATCAACCGCTTAAATCATTTTTTAGCTTTAGAGGAGATTGGAGAATCGAAAGAAGCTCAAACTGAAACAAAGATAGTGATAAAAATTTTCAATAATTTTACAGAAATTAAATAATTATGTTAGAAGCAATACTTGCAGCTGTCTCATTTTATCTGTTTCCTTTTTTAGTTGGGAGGGCTGTCGTCTTATCTCTCAAGCAAGAAAAAAGGTTTACTCTTACTCTTGTTGAATACTTTATCCTCGGCAGTTTGATTCTATTTTTATTAACTTTTTTGGCTCCCTTAACCTCTTTTTTCTCTTATTTCCTAAAATTAATCTATCTGCTTGTTTTTATTATCAATCTAGTCAAATTAGACTCTTATTTAAAAAAAATCATTAATTATAAATTTGAAATTTTCTGGATCTTTTTGGTGGGCACAATAATTTATAGTCTTTGGCGCCTAAACACCGCTTATCCCTTACCTCTAAATTGGGACTTTTTCCATCATCAAACCCTAGTTAATCAAATTAGTTCAGGTCATTTTTCCTTTTTAACAGCCAATCTGTCTGACACGTTCAGGTTTAATGGTTACTCTACTTTATTTCATGCATTACTCGCTTGGCCACAAATTATCTTTAAGCCTGATGTTTTGAGTTATTTTTGGTGGCTTGAGTTCCTTTACTTATTT
>CAZIAF010000258.1:0-2660 GCA_964537625.1 uncultured Candidatus Bathyarchaeia archaeon | reverse complement strand
CAGCCGCACTTTGGCTCCAGGTTGAGTCTGGGGTCAGCAGCAGCGGCAGCCAGGCTAGGAATGTGTAGTAGCTGCCGAGACGTATGAACTGGGCTAACGCTAGGATCCAGAAGCTCCTCTGCCTGAGGGTGGATACAATAGTGCGAATGGAGACGCCCCTACCCTTCACCCCATCCCTAAGAAAGAACCAAACGAGCAAAGAGGACGACACGCCGGCCACGCCTTGGATAATTATTGAGAGCCTCCAGCCATAAGATAAGGCGAGGAACGGCGAGGCCCACGTCACCACTATCAACCCTATGCTACCACCCACATTGAGGAGGCCGAGTGCCGTTCCTCTCTCCCTCGCCTCATACCAGCCAGCAATGAGCCTGACAGAGGGGACGAAGACTCCCGCTCCAAGAAGCCCCGCGAGGAAGCGTGTGACTGCAAGGCTGGAGAAGTCTGTACCGAAGCCGAAGAGGATGGTCGCAACTGATACACCCAGGACACTCACGGCCATGACCCTCCTACTACCGAATCTGTCGGCGAGGAGCCCCCATGGTATCTGCCCGACCGTATAGCCTGTGAAGTAGGCCGACATTAAGGCCCCGCTCTCCGTGTAGCTAAGCAGGAGCTCCCCCTTGATTGAGCCGAGGACGTAGCTGTAAGCGGAGTTCATTATTGAGAGGACGGTTAAGGCGAGGAAGCCTCCGAATAGTACGCCTGGGTGTCTAAGTAGATTGTTGACTTTCACCGTTTCTCCCCCTTCATCGAGAGTATAGCGGGCAAAGCTGGGAGGTTAAGGGCAGCTAGTAATAAGAAAATGACCTGGTAGGGGAGTATGCCTACGGCGATCCCTGCCAAAAGGCTTACCACGCTGCTTCCCACATCCCAGAAGCTCTCCATATACCCTATAGCTATTGTCTAGTACTAGCCGGCACGATGGTCGCGAGAAGGGCCCACTCCGTTAAAGCGCGCATATAAAACGGACATTCTCTTCGCATACATGTCTGGGTGATCATCTGACCCATCGCGCGCTTACAGAACTACTGTCTTCATCTCGTCTGCCTTGAGCAGCCTCTGCCAGTTCGCTGCGACGTTGGCCTGGATCTCGTTGACCTCGATCTCCGTCATATGGCGGAAACGTGACTGGGGCTTTAGATACTCGCTGACAGGCTTCAGCTCCTTCGGCTTGTAGTTGAGTTTGAATGTGGTACCGTGCTCGATCTCGTAGAGAGGCCAGACTCCGGCCTGAACGCCTGCGCGGGCGAGTTCGACAGTCTTTGCAGGGTCGAAGCGCCACCCGACTGGACAGGGGGCCTGGATGAGTATCAACCTGAAACCCTCGATGTCTTTAGCGTACATGACCTTCTGCATCAAGTCCTCGGGGAAGGCAACAGAGGCCGTTGCGATATAGGGGACGTAGTGAGCCGCGAAGATCATCGGAATGTTCTTCTTGGGCTCGTTCTTGCCCCTGCTGTTCGGGCCGACCGGGTTCGTGGTGGTCTCCGCGTACTTCGGAGTACCGCCACTCCTCTGGCCACCAGTATTCATGTAGGCTTCGTTGTCCTTGGTGATTACGAGGATGTTCTCATTACGCTCCGCAGCGGCAGATAGGCCTTGGAAGCCAATGTCGTAGGTACCACCATCACCGAAGAATCCGACCGCCTTGACATCGGTCCTGCCGATGGCCTTGAGGCCACGGGAGGTACCCGTCAGGGACGCGCCTCCGCCCTCGAAGACCGCACCAGCGCGTGGGTGTTTCGTGACATGGTCTGGGCAGCACGGGATACCGTGCCTGATTAGATTGGGGCCGAGGACTTTGAATGTGAGCCTCGCGGCCATGGCGGCACCGCATCCTTGGCAGGTGCTGCCAGGCGCTAGGATCATCTCTTCCATTGGGACCTTGGCTCTCGTCATTCTCTGAGTACTCATTTCACATTACCTCCTAAACCCACTGGATGGGAGCCTCAGGCTTCCCACCCTTAGCGACCTTCAAGGTCTTCTCACCGAGCTTATACATGTCAGCGACACGTACCTCCTTTCCGCTGAGGCCGCCAATGAAGCCGATGACGGGGGTATTCTTGTCCTCGTCGTAGAGGGTACTCCTCATCTGGTGGTAGACTGGACCCCACATTCCGGGCTGACAGCTGCGGTCGAAGACGCCAACTGCTCCGACGTTCTTGGCAATCTCCTGGAAGTCTTTCCTCGGGAAGGGCAGGAAGCTCCTGATCTTCACGAGCCCTACTTTTTTGCCGTCCGCCCAGAGCTTGTCGATGGCTGCCATGGTGGTTCCGGCGATTGTACCCATCGCTGTGATGATGCAATCAGCGCCCTCGACGCGATATGGCGCGATCATGCCGTTTCCGTAGGTGCGGCCGAACTTCTTCCCCCACTCGGCGAACACTTCCTTGATGACCGCCTCCCCGTTAAGGGCTGCCTCATTGTGTAACTGCCACGGTTTCATGGGATCGCCATCGCCCCAGCCTGCGCCGAAGGTCTTGGGATCGACCTGATCAGGTAGAATGCTTGGCATCGGCTTGTAGGGGGGTAGGAACGCGTCGACCTCCTCCTGCGCGGGTATCTCGACGGGCTCAGCCGTGTAGCTGAGGACGTAGCCATCATAGCCGATAGCGACTGGAAGTCGGATGCGCTTGTCTTCTGCGATCTTGTAAGCC
>CAZIAF010000257.1:0-2680 GCA_964537625.1 uncultured Candidatus Bathyarchaeia archaeon | reverse complement strand
GTCTCATCGGTACTGTCATCGAGGACGAGTATCTCGAGCTTATCTCTTGGCCAGTCGAGGCCACAGATGGCATCGATCAGCCTCTCTACAACATGCTTCTCATTGTAGATGGGAAGTTGGATAGTGACTATATTATGGTTTTTCACGATGTTCAGGTTGGGTTCCTTGTATTTTCTGGAGAAGTAGACCATGAGGAAGCAGTTGTAGCCGTATGGTAGCATTAAGAAGGTGAATAGGAAATAGAGGAATACGAGTATCGCATCTATCAAGTTTGTGTCCTCATTTTTCTTATGGAAGCTTGTTGGATGACTCAAGTGTCTCGGGGAGAAAAACGTTATGGGGAGGACGGGGATAGCTAGAACAGTATGCTCATGCAGGTCAGGGCTCCATCGCATTTTTGTATCTCGGAGACGTTGAGGACAACGACCTTGAAGCCTGCCTCCTCTACCATCTTGTAGGCTTCGGGGTATCCCTTAGCCATCAATACAGTGTCACCCACGGAGAGAGTGTCAGCTGCATACTCACTGTCGCTGCGTGGGATGATGATTTGGTAACCCTCGAGGACCGGGTGGGTCGCGTAATGCTCCGCAGCTATCATTATTCCCTTCCCGAGATAAGTGACATAGCTCTTCAGATGCATTATACTGGGATCGAAAATTGTCGTAACTGGGACCTCGAGCCATTCCTGCATTTGGGCAATACCCTCAGGGTTCGTTCTTTGACTTATGCCGCTGATTAACTTATCATCTAGGTGGACGACGTCTCCACCCTCGACGGTGGCAGGGGAGGTCGCCCTCTTAACCTTGAGGTACTGCTTAAGAACCGCCTCGACAGCGGTCTCTTCGCCGCGACGGCTCGTCTTCGCCATCCGGCAGATTAGGGCCTTCCCGCCGTGGACGACTGCGTTGTCCTCGACGAAGACGGAGTCTGGGCGCTCATCATCCCGTGGGACTCTTATTATCTCTAGCCCAAGTTTCTCAAGGGCGTCGCAGTAGGCAGCGTGCTGCTCCCTCGCGAGATTCAAGTCGAGAGTCGAGTGGAGGGGGTGGGTAGATAGACAGTTCTTGTATCTATCACCGATGTCCCGGATAAGGGCTCTCCGAGGCTCCATATATATCACTGAAGGTCAAGTCCACCTCCAGCCCTTAAAACCGTTGATCCCCAAGAAAAACCTTAAACGATCGCTCACTTCCTCGCGCGCATCCGATGTAGAGGTAGCTAACTTAGGCAAGAAGGGATCTGATCTAGTCATCAGTTCAGCATCGCGCGCACCTTGAGTTTCTTTTGCCCTGACATGCCCACTTCCTGTATGATGAGGTGTCGACTATTCCATAGAACCTCTTCTTTAGAGAGGGTCATTAACATTTTAAGTTCCTTAAGGTTTCGAGAAATAGCTAAAGTGCTCTGTTGCTGATGACCGATTGTGCGCGCCCGATTGACCAGATTCGGAGAAGGGAGTTGGGGTGAGGCATGCGTGCAACAGAGGGATCCATGGCTCATAAGCAGTGATAGCTAACATGTGAAAATTCATTTAACGACGTTGGTCTCCTTGACGACATGTGATATTCTTTCGAGGTACTGGACCGCACATTCGTACGTGGGGAAACCGCCTAGTCCGCACTCTGAGCCGGCGTAAGGGACGTTCTCCTCCCCAAAGAGTTTCAGTGACTTGTTCAGCCTATCGGCTATGACTTGCACGCTCTCCAGATAGGTCAACGGGTCGGTTCGCGCGCGCGAGGCCTGAGACAACGAGGTCTTCGAACGCCTTCACGTAGTTGAAGGCCTCCCCGTAACCCGTGTACTGGGTCAGGGTCTGCGACCTCTTCGCTCCCTCGAGGACCTCGTTTCGCCGCCCCTTCAGGGGCATACTCCCGACGTCGCTTAGTCTGATCAGTATCAGAGCACCACCCATGGACTCGTTGACACATGTCGTTCCTACTTGTGATAAGGCGCTAGTAGAGGTGGCTTATCCAACGAGACTATGCCCTCTCCCACAATGTGCTTTATCTCTGTTCTTACGCCCTCGAGGTCATGCTCCTCGAAGGCACCGCAGGTCTCCCTCTTGGCTCCCGGCAGCGACTCTATCTCAAGAGCTATATTAAGCATCGACTTCAGTGACGCCGCGATCCTTCCCAGTGGCAGGGTGCCTCTCGGGTTGAGTACGGTCACGTAGAACCCGGTTCGGCAGCCCATCGGTGAGACGTCGATGACGCTCAGGTCTCTTTGGTGATCCTCGAATTCGACCCTGAGGGCGATGGCGAATAGGTGCTCGAGGGAGTGGGTCACCTTCGGTGTGAGGAGATGCATGTTGGGTGTCCGGACCCTGAAGTCGAATACTGAGATCTCGTAGCCGCTACCGGGAGCTTCGATCCTCTTGGATAGTCTGAAGTAGGGGCCTTGATCTGCGTGTGGTCAAGGCTGAACGATTCTAGGCTAACGTGCTTGAGTTTATTTGACCTCCGTCTATGGGGTAGCCTAAGGGAGTATATTCCTGTATATATTTGTTATTGAAATTTTATTCCGTTTAGAATGAAGCACACGCTGTAGGCAACGAGTTCAAACGTGCGCATCATAGCAACAATGGATCGGGTCCAAGAGAGCGCGTGACTAAAGGATATGAGTGGTTAGGCTACAGGTAGAGCCTGAGCTGGGTGATGAGACCATAGCGCAACTGACGAGA
>CAZIAF010000256.1:0-2690 GCA_964537625.1 uncultured Candidatus Bathyarchaeia archaeon | reverse complement strand
GCCGAAAAACATCGTGCGCTTGTTCACATGTTCTCTCTAAATGGGTGGCGTGAGTTATCCGCGTTTTCCACCTCTTCTTCAACAGTTGGACGGCCTTCTATGGCCTTTCTAATTGCGTGGCGCGTCGCCTTGTAGTTATTTATAAAGACTCTCTGGCGATCAGTTGAAGAAGGGTGGACGAAAACCTTGACTATGAGGACAAGTTTGTCGGTTGGCGGTAATATCCCGTCCTCCACGGATTTTGCCACAGCTTTTGCGACTGCGGCTTGACCAGGTCCATACACCATGCTGGCTTCCCTCATGCCCTTGACGGGTACGGTGGGAACCACGAGGGTTGGGGGCTTCACCGCGATATTTGGTTCGAGGATAGCTTGGGTCGCCTCGCGCTCTGGTGATGGCCTGGTGAGGGCATCGGCATATGCCTTCCCAACTGGGCCTTCGATGCTTCCCATGATCAGGTCGATGTGGGCTACTTCGGTGGATTCAGGGTCAACGAGTGCCTCACCGGTCCTTAGTGTAAATTGCTCTATCACCTCCGGAGTTAAACCGACGTTATAGAACCTCTGCACGAGTGGCTCATCAGGAACTACTCTGAGGGTGAATGGCTTCTTATCAACTAGCCCGAGGTTCTCCAACTCTATTCGTAACTCTTCTTTAAGCTCGTAGCTCACAGTGTCTCCGAGTATTATCGGCCTCCTCGTGTTTCCAACCTTGAGGCCCATGAAATTGAGGCAGACCTTTGGCCCTTGAGCGCCGGTTGCTACTATGTGTCGGGTGAGCTTCTGTATCTTCCTCATTGCGACCCTCGCCTCATCGATCTTGCCCTCTTTCATCTTCCTGTAGATTTCGAGCCACTGGGGAGCAATTATGTTGGCGCTGGCGAGGATCATGCCGTTGACTCCAGCTGCGAGGGCTGGCAAGACGACTTCATCCCACCCGCATACTACATCTATCTTGTCGTGGACCTTCTCCAGCACCGTCATTAGATACTTGAGGTCCCCGCTTGAGTCCTTTAAGGCTACAATGTTCGGGACTTCGGCGAGGTCCTCAATCACCTGCCATGGTATGTACTGGTTGGTTGTCGGTGGGATATTGTATAGGACTATTGGTATGTCTACACTTTCTGCGACTGCGAGGTAATGATCATATATACCTTTTCCGCCTTTTGGCTTCATGTAGTAGGGGTTGACGATTATGGCTGCGTCTGACCCTACATCGCGGGCATGTTTAGTGGCTTGGATTACGAGTTTTGTTGATGTATCGCCGGTACCTGCTATTACGGGTATTCTTCCATTCACTTGGTCGACACAAACCTCGATGACTTTCTGCCGTTCAGCATGGTTCATCTGTGAGAATTCTCCGGTTGTTCCGCATGGAACGATACCTGTGATCCCTTTTTCAATCAACCAATCGATGAGTAAGCGGAACGACTGCTCGTCAAAATCCTCATTCTTATCGAAGGGAGTTACGACCGCTGGGAGCACTCCTTCGAGCTTGAACCCATTGACTCGTGTCATTTAGATCTGGAAATAATTTGTTCGCTTGACGTTAAAAGGACGCGTACCGTGGATTAAGAAATTCCTTGTATTTCTGCGCGTTATGTTTAAAATCAACTTTTGCGTGCGCTTCAATATTTTTATTATTGTCTATGTATACTAAATTTATTGGAAGGAATATGACATCACTCATCCCCTACGATGACAGAATCCACAGGGAACAATTCTTCGAACTGAATGTGGAATATTTTGAATACCTCAGAAATGCAGCAATTAAAAACTTGGGCGCAATAGGTTTTGTCAAGAATCCCCGAGAATATGTTAAGAATATTTTCCCCGAATTCGCTTCAATCACTCCTTACGAGGGGGTAATCTATATGCTGATGGTCGATGATACTGCAGTTGGCATGGGGGCACTCAGGAAACTGGAGGATGGCGTCGGGGAGATTAAGCGTATGTATATCCGACCCCAGTACCAGGGGAAGGGTTATGGTAAGGAGATGATGACTAGGTTGACGGATAGGGCTCGAGAGCTTGGTTACCATACGCTCCGGCTGGATACTGCATATTTTCTGAAGGCTGCAGACCATATTTACAAGTCAGCTGGCTTCAAGGAGAAGGGAAAATACCCTGGAACTGAATCAGAAGGAGGACCCCACTATATTTACATGGAAAAAAAATTATAAAATAATTACATTTCCTAAGTACATGCGCATATTAGAGATGATGAGCTCAAACGTTCAGATTTCTTGTTTTGATAGATATTTTTCTTAATCCATGGGTTGCGCGCACGGGCGTCAACTTCATAGGCGCAGACAGAATTCGGGTGGTTCCTACGATAAGATGAGATTAACAGGAAAGAATCTTTGGCATGCACACATGTGTAGCTTACTCTACCTTTTTTCCACATTGTGAACAGTAAACGCTGTTTGCAGTCAGGGAGCCGCCACAATATTTACAGAACTTTAGTCTTTGAACCTGATCAAGAGTTGGAGTGGGCGCAGCAGTCGATTTTTCGCTGGTCTTGGCCGGCATTTTTATCGTTGGGTTTTTTTTCGATATTTCTTGGAGAATGGTGTTCACCCATTCTTGCTTGCCCTCATCGGAAACAACATTCATAAGAGGTCCAACTGCGGGTTTGCCAATTCCAATAAGTACATTAGCAGCAAATGGGCTGGCATCCACGTTTCCTAG
>CAZIAF010000255.1:0-2719 GCA_964537625.1 uncultured Candidatus Bathyarchaeia archaeon | reverse complement strand
CTCAGGTCTAAGGGTCCAAAGCCCTCCATCCTTGTCCACTAGACGACCGGGCTCCAGCAACCAGAAACAACCTCCACCCGTATAAAGTCTACGCGGAGAAACCATTATACGCTATGCCTCCCCCATGGAGCGGGATAGAATATTTGAAACTAACGCCTAAGCAGAGGGATCACCTAAAAGGTCATGCACACGGCCTCGACCCACTAATCCATATGGGTAAGAACGGCCTAACTAACCAGGTTATAACAAACATAGACAAAGCTCTAGCAGACCATGAACTTATCAAGATAAAGTTCCTAGCATTAAAGGAGGAGAAACAGCAGCTTACTGCTACCATCATCGAAAAGACCGGTGGAGAACTCATAGATATAATCGGAAACATCGCTATTATCTATAGACAGAACGAAGAAAAATTGAAGAGAAAAGTCACTCTATCTTAAGCTACGGTTTTAAGTAGCCTCTTATAGTCTCCTTATCGGTGCCCGGTTGAAGTTCGACGATACCGACATCAAGATCATCAGGAACCTCCAGAGAGACGCACGGACAAACTTCGCTGATATCGCCAAGGAGCGCGATGTCAGTGTCGACACCATCATTAAGAGATTCCACAGGCTCCAAAAAAACGGCGTCATAAGAGGTACAACAATCCTACTCGATCCTCGCCGCTTCGGCTTCGACAACCTCGCCAGCCTCGAGGTATCCGTCGAACCTATCCACATAACATCGGTAGTAGAGCAAATCCGGACACAGCCAGGGGTCGTCTTCTGCACTCCAAGCATGGGTATGCAGAACGTCTTCGCAGTTACAGTACTCCACGATATGCGAGAGTTCAATACACTCAGAGAAGCAATCAAAGGCCTACCCCATGTCAGAGAAGTAAAGACCAGCATCTGGGTCGAGGACATTCTCCTATGCCCAGAAAATTTCGAACTCGAGGGACTCAAGGAAGGTAACACGTGATGGACGAGATAGACCAACGGATCATCGAGACCCTAACCGTGGACGCCCGTACAAGTTTTCGGAAGATCGCCAAGGGATTAGGCAAGTCTCCAGATACAATCATAAACAGGTACCAGAAACTTATTGATGCAGGTAATATAAGTGGCTCGACAGTTGTAGTCGAGCCCCAGATGATCAGCTATGAGGGGATGGCTGCCTTCCATATAGACGTCTCAACGACAGGCGACTCTAAGAATGACTCCACAAGTATACTCAGAACTATAATCAAGATGCCAAATATAATAGTCGCCACCAAGACGGTTGGTGACCACGACCTTCTCGCTATAGGTGTAATCCATAACTTCGACCACCTTATGAGGCTAGGAAAAGAGATCGCCACCATCCCAGGTATTAAAAATATCCAAACCTCCCTCTGGGCAACTGGCAGCGAGATCTGCCCAAAATATTTCATCATCTAAAGCAGTAAAAACCGGACCTGAAAAAAAATCTTTTTCAAATACTTGTATATTACGCCAAAACCAGCTAATTTGTGCTAATCACCCTAAAAAATATTCATTGGTTGCTGCATCAATAGCAGCTTTATTTCCCTCGAGATCATAAATTAGGTTTTGCTTCTAATAGTGACATATTAAACGAGGTGAAAGCTTTCGATGAAAGCCAGTATATTTAACATAATACAAAATCTATCGTAGTTTTTTTTCCCCTTTCAGCACCCTGTAGCCACTACCCCTTGCCAAGACTTGAGCTTCACCGAATGTTTCTTCAATGATTTCGGCAAGAATCCTCCCACCTTTATTCGATTGAACAACCAATTGTAACGCTCCACCAGGGTCTAGGTGTCGATATGCGTGAGTTATCATTGGCTCGACGACTTTGGCTATACCGGCAGAGATTGGGGGATTTGTGACCACTGTGGCAAACATGGTATCCCCAACCGGTGAGTAAAGGTTACCTTGTTTGACGATCACATTATGAACTCCGTTTCGGGTAGCGTTCTCCTCTGCTAACCTAACAGCGCGGGGATTGATGTCAGTCATCCAAACCTCCAGTTTTAACTTAAGCCTAGCCGCTACTATACCTAAGGCACCATATCCACAGCCAATGTCGAGAACCCTACCAGCATCGGGAAGCTCCATCTCCTCGACAAGAAGGCGCGTACCATTGTCGATGCGACGATGACTGAAGACCCCTGAGCTTGTAAGAAACTCAAATGGTAGACCCCTCAAATTGCACTTAATGAGACCCCTATTCTCAGTAGAACTTGGGGACACTGAGAAATAGTGCTCTGACACATCTACCACGATTTGGGGTATGTGCCTCTAATCATTATGACGCGTTCAGGTATCGCAGCTATGCCATGTTCTGCCTTCTGGATCTCGTCCCCCGAAATTTCCGCATGCATTAGGGCAACAGCCTCGTTGCGTTGGGTCATCACAGCGATAAGTCCTCCCTTTTCGATGCCGGATTCGAGACGTAGAATCCCAGGAACCGCAAGTTGAGCACCTGTGCAGAGGGCTTCAACGGCTGAGTCTCTAATCCAGACATGTGGGAGCAGAGCCAAGGCTTCCTCGACAGGGTGAAGTATCTTCATCAATGGTTTCTCGTTTCCTTCCTTAAGGAGGTCCATAGCATCTGCGATGTCGTATAGTGTGACAGCTTGAGTCTCAGTGAATGGTCCACTCCTACTTCTGCGGAGTTCCTGCATGTGAGCCCCACAACCTAAAACCTCTCCTACATCACTGCATAATTTCCTAATATA
>CAZIAF010000254.1:0-2723 GCA_964537625.1 uncultured Candidatus Bathyarchaeia archaeon | reverse complement strand
ACTTGATGCCTAAATCACGGCATACTCTGTGATAGAAAGCTGGATTGCTTTTTAGTGTATGATAATCAGAGGGTGCAGAGATTATACGAGTGAAAGAGACTTTGAAGCATCGGAGCTGAATTTCAAGGAAGTCTCGAATAGTGTTAGAGCAAATTATGAGAGAGTATTGCGAGGAAAAGCGTTTGAGGATTTCTTCGGCGTCGGGATATAGATGACAGAATTGTATATTTTCGTTGAGCATGCTTTTATGGTCGCCAGAGAGTCCCAACCGATTCCACCAGTAATTTATGTCATACCATTCAGGCGCTCCTTCCCCAACCTCTTTATACTGATTAATAACCTCAAATTTTGCCTGCTTAAGTGGAAGATTCTTTGCGATGGAGTAAAGT
Organism: uncultured Candidatus Bathyarchaeia archaeon; assembly: GCA_964537625.1. Lineage (GTDB taxonomy): Archaea > Thermoproteota > Bathyarchaeia > TCS64 > TCS64 > UBA8941. The sequence continues at coordinate 2,334 of CAZIAF010000254.1, read as the reverse complement.
CGTGGAATTTCGTTCTCCCAGATCCGCGTACTGAATGAGTGGTCGATCAGCGTACCTTCCATATCGAAGCTGATGACCCTAAAAGGCATTAAGTTAGATAGATAAAAGCCGGTAATAAAAAGCACTGCTTCGTAAGCGTTAAAATCGGTCGGATTGTAATAGTATGTGGGATCCTTATGACGAAGTTGATTATCACGGCAGCCGTCACGGGTGGCGAACCCGTAAGCAAGGAGATGACGCCCTATGTACCTTCCTCACCGGATGAGATTGCTGAGGATACTTACAAGTGCTGGGAAGCAGGAGCCTCAATCGTTCATCTCCACGCGAAGGATTCGTTGACAGGAAAACCAGCGAAAGATCCGAATCCATTGTTTAAGCAGTATGCAAAAATGATCCGAGATCGATGTGACATCATCATAAACATGACAACCGGTGGTGCAAGGCCGACCTCTGGTGATAAACTAGATGAAATGGTGAAGGAGCGTTGCAGTCTCGGCGCCGAGATGATGAGCTTAAACATGGGGACTATTAATCTCTGGACGCCACCGTACCAGAACGTCTTCATGAACGACATACCAACGATCCGACGCTGGGTCAGCTACATGTATGAAGCAGGTATAAAACCGGAGCTCGAATTCTACGATACGGGTATGATCAATGCAACGAAGATATTGGTGAAAGAGGGAGTGCTGAAGGAGCCCCTTCACGTCCAGTTCGTTCTTGTTGGTAGTACCGGTTGGGCGCCAACTCCGAAGACACTTCTTCACGGCGTAGACCTCCTAAACCCCAGTTGGACCTGGAGCGTCTGTTCCCTCGGTCGTACACAACTTCCAATGGGTGCATTTGGGATGACCTTGGGCGGCCATGTCAGAGTTGGTTTCGAAGACAACATTTACCTCAGATACGGCGAGCTGGCGAAGAGCAATGCTGATCTTGTGAAGAGGATAGTCACAATCGCCGAGGCGATGAATATAGAAGTCGCTAAACCCGATGAGGCTAGAAAGATACTCGGGCTAGGTAAAATCTAGATAACTATTCGTGCGCCGAGATAAAAAAAGGTAGCACTCTAATTGTGCGAAGATGGAAGTATCTTTATGATCGATCTCGACTTCGGTATCCAGATTGAACCACAATATGGTTTCACATATGACAGGATAGGAGAGATTGCTCACGAGGCGGAGACGCTAGGGTATGAGTCTCTTTGGGTTTCAGATCATTTTTTCTTGACTCCGGAGCTATTGGATACGTCGTGCCTGGAGTGCTGGACGACGTTAGCAGCTTTGGCGAGGGATACCAAGAGGTTGCGCATTGGAGCCATGGTCGCTTCCCAGAGCTATAGAAACCCTGCCCTTGTTTCGAAGATAGCGGCAAGTCTCGACAACATCAGCGGTGGTCGCCTCAACTTTGGGCTCGGCGCGGGTTGGAAGGAGATCGAATACAGAGCTTATGGCTACAAGTTCTCTAAGGCAGACGTAAGAATCAAGCAGCTTGATGAAACGTTGAGAATAGCCAAATTGATGTGGACGCAGGAGAAGGCGACTTTTAATGGCAAATACTACTTTGTCGAGGAGGCTATCTGTAGTCCAAAGCCTGTCCAAAAACCTTATCCACCAATCTGGATAGGAGGTACGGGAAACTATACTCTACGCGTCGCTGCTAGGCACGCTGATGCTGTCAACTTCGCCTGGACTGTACCGCTGGAGATCTTCAGGGAGAAGCTTGAAAAACTGAAAGAATACTGCGCCGAAAAAAATCGGGATTATAAACGGATTAGGAAATCGGCTGGGTTAATGATTACTATGGCTAGAGATGAAGAAACTCTTGCAAGGAAGGTAAGAGAGCGTGAGGAAAAAAGTGGAACTCCCTATATGAGGTATCTTAGTAGGCAGCCTGCTAATTTAATTGGAACCACGGAGGCTGTTGCGGATAGTATTACGGAGTATTGTGGGCTTGGCGTTGATCATTTTATTCTCCGTTTCCATTATGGAGAGGAAATAGAGAATATGCGGCTCTTCGTCGAGGATGTGATGCCACGTGTGCTGTGTTGACTGCTCGCGTGCATAAATAGATGGATTTCGTTTAAATAATAAAATAGAAAGGAGAAATCGGGGATTAGCCACCGATCACGATTCCGTTTGGGTCGATTTGTTTCCTAAGGAGACGAAGTTCTTCTTCAGTAGGTGTCATCGTATCGGGAATATTATCGGATATGATGAGTTGGAATCCCGTGTTTGCGATTATTTCTTCCGCCTTAACGCCGGGATGTGTAGAGAGGAGTTTCATCCTCTTCGTATCATCGTCAAAGCCCATGACTCCAAGCTGGGTTATCACCCT
>CAZIAF010000253.1:0-2725 GCA_964537625.1 uncultured Candidatus Bathyarchaeia archaeon | reverse complement strand
CATTGTAGTTACGCGCGATCACTTCCATCGAGTCGGCTATCCGCAATAGAGCGCCAATTTTCAGCGTTTCGCCGGTAACGCTCTCCTCGGAGTTCGGACGATAGTCCACCTTCGCCGCTGCCCTATATGTGATGTTAGTCATTTTCAATCTCTCCCTATTCGACTTGGGTCTGCCCGTGTCCATTCACATATTTTTCCATCCACGCGGATAAACAAAAATCCGCGATACTCAAAATACTTTGCGCCGGACTTGAATGCTTTCTCCGCTCGCGTTCTTGCGCGCACTTCCAGATCATCGTTCATTTCACCCTTGCTGTATCCGGGTGGGCGAAAAACATGAGTGCGCTTTCCGACGTGGCTCATTGGCTACCAAGTATTCCGTCTTTTTATGTCAGAGACGACCCGAAAAAATCTGAGCCTATTGCATAGTCCAGCGATGATTCTGCGGTAGGCATTGATTCGATGTTGCATCCTGGCGAGCACGGCGTTCTGCGCGTCGTGGGCCTCGTCGAGTTCGGCAATCGTTGCCCATTGCCGGGCTATCACAGTATCCCGCTCTGCTATCAATTTCAGATCCGTTTTTTGTACCATTCAAATTCCCTCCAAATGGGAGACTTGGCGAAATATCCGTAGGCCAATGTTGCGACTGCATTAGTGGGCTTTGCGGCGTGCGAATTGGCCCTTTCGAGCCGCCCGTGACCGCAAAGCCTATTACAGGATACTCCAGATGAGGATGCTACGGAAGTAACATGTGTCATACGAAAGGCATGACATTCGTCAGTCTACACGTGGGCAAATCTGGTATAGAATGTATCTAGATTCAGAGACAGGGGGACACGATGAAGCACAACGCATTTTCCTACATTCGCAAACTTCGCAACGCCGATAAGCGACTCTACGCATGGGAATACTACAATTGGCTTACCCGCGACCAGGCGCATGAAGAGCAAGAACCCCCGTCACGCTGCAATCTATGTTGCATGGCTGCCCAGGCCGTGCGAATGAACCTGGACGAAATGATGAAGTCCGAGGTGCAATCATGACTCCCGAAGGCGACATCATCCGAGCAGAACGCGCCCGCGAGCGCCAGTACGCGACAGATCAAATTGGTATCACGGCGCACTATTGCAGCATGTGCGGGTGCAAATTGAACGCGCGCGACAAGTGCGATTCGAACGGGTGCAATGACAACGCAGTGACGGCAGCTGTCATCGCCACCAGTGAGCCGATTGTAAAAACTTGGGAACTTCTCAAGCTGGCGCGACTTGCCGAACAGCAACAATGGTACAGCGGTCAGAGTGTGTGGATCGTGCCGGGCAAGGCGTTCTTGAAGGAGTGCGCAGGATGGGTTCGACTTCACATCGTCGGTGAGGGGCGCAGCCTGCCCGTCTACATTTTCTCTCCGCTCGTCGGCTGGGTCGAGGTCGTGGGCCTTGACCGCGAATTTGCAAAATGGCTCAAGGGGGAATAACATGTTTGTGAAACTGGCCGATACTCGAATCCTGGACTTGTCCACCGGGACATGCTACACATATAGTCCAGCGTCCAAAAAGAAAAACGAGGCGTCCGAACTAATTATCACATTCAACGGCGCACAGACTGACAAATATTGCGGCGGCTCTTTCGCAGATGGTCTTTGGAACTGGCTCAATATCGCAGTCATCAAGACCTTGACGGCGAAATTCGACGTACAGGATGATAGCGTTGACATGGACGTATGCCCAGCATGTCATAGCATGATCGGAATTAGGGAGGTGTGAACGGGCAACCTAACCCGCCAGTGGATTCGCTGGCAGACGTGCACCGCAGAGCACTAGCGAGGATTGGTAACCGGGCGGCTCAACTCAGGGGGCCGAGCCGCCCACCAGAACTCAGACATGAAAGGAACTCGAAATGAAACGCAGTGACGCTTTTCCAAGCAGGTACATTAGCAAGGACGATGTGATGAACCCCATCACGGCCACGATTGACACGGTTCGCTTTGACACCATCAAGGGCGACAACGGCGACGAGGACAAGCCGGTGGTGTACTTCCGCGATGGAGTCAAGCCGATGATTTTGAATAACACCAACTGGATGGCTATTGAGGACGCCTACGGGCCGGAGTCGGACGCCTGGACGGGCAAGGCTATCGAGATGTACTGTGATCCCGGCGTGATGTTCGGCGGCAAGAGAGTCGGCGGTGTGCGCGTCCGCATCGTGAAGGGCGCGGTCAAGCTTGCCATGACCATCGAACAAGCGAACGCCTTTTCGTTTATCGCCAAGTCAGGCGAGACCATGACTATTGGGCAGCTTGACACGGCAAAACTTGATTTGATCTTGAGCACGCCCAGCTTGGAACGTCTGCACGAACCGGCGCAAGTCCGCAAGGATGCGCTGGCGAATGCGGTGCAATTGTAGGGCTGCGAAATCATCCGCCTCGGCAAGCTCCTAGCCGGGCTTGTCGAGGCGGAGAGGGAACGAAAGCATGACGCGCTATGAAATCTTTGTGCTGATAGTCGCCGTGATCGTATTCGCGGCGGTGAGGTGTTTATGAAAATCGGTACACGTGTCAAAGTCATTTCTCCAAAATCGCAATACAACGGCAAACTCGGAACGGTTGCCGGGCGCTCTTACATCGGCAAGCGCGTGATGGTCGAGCTTGACGGGCGAGAATATGACGGGAAGCAGATCGAGTTTTTTCCGTCAGAGTTGAAACCGACGCGGGGAGAGGCGAGGCAAGCAT
>CAZIAF010000252.1:0-2726 GCA_964537625.1 uncultured Candidatus Bathyarchaeia archaeon | reverse complement strand
TCATCCTCTTCGTATCATCGTCAAAGCCCATGACTCCAAGCTGGGTTATCACCCTATACGGACCGGTTTTACGAGGTAACCCAGCTTTCTCCCTTGCGTTGGGACCTGTAAGGTATCCAGGGGTTGTAAGGTAGTCGAGTTTCTCAACGAATTTTCTGGTATCCTGACGCATGAGTACAATTGTACGGTGGCATAAGCTGCCGAGGTCATTTGCGCCACCACTCCCGGGGAGACGAACTTTTGGCTGGTCGTGAGAGCCAATACATGTTGTATTCAAGTTGCCATACTGATCGATTTGAGCCGCTCCTAGGAAGCCGTAGTCGATGTGACCAAGTTGAGCACAACACATTACGTAATCCATGCTGGCAGCCATCACTGCTCGATAAAAAGTCCGGCTATCTCCGACGCTTATGGGGATCATGGGTATCTTTGGGCCTATACCACCTGCTTCGAAGACGACTAGGAGATTTGGGGCATGGGTCCTCTGTGCCAGCATAGATGCGATTATTGGGAGGCCAGTCCCAACAAAGACGGATTTCCCGTCTTCTAGCACCCTCGCAGCTGCTGACGCCATGAGTTCAGTGGAAGTGTAATCCAATTTCTTTCACCTCTTCGCCCATGGAGTTGATAGCGGTGCTTCTAGCCGCTCAAGCTTCCGTAGATATTCCATTCTCTTCACGCCACCAACTAAGGTAATATATTCCGTGAAGTCGTCGATTGGATAGACATATTTATCGAGATATTTCGTGACACCGTCTTCATTTTGACTGAGGGTTAGCCATTCGGTCATGTGTTCCTCGTCGCTGTAATAGAGGAGCGGCATGTTCCCGGGGTGGCTTCCATAAGGGATCTCACATACTGCATCGACCATAAAGAAGGGAATTACTGTTTTGTCGGGAGCGTCTCTGATCTCGTTCTCGGATACAATCTCTTCGGTGGTTATTATCAACCTTTTAGCAGCCATCGCGAGCTCACGATCCTCTATTACTATGCCATCGATCTGGGCGTTACCGTATTTATCACAGCGGTGAACATGTATGAAAGCGAAGTCTGGATAACAGGCGGGGATGAGACAGAGGGGCTTTCCTGTATAAGGATCCTCAACTGTCTTCATTGCGCTATATCTAAAGGTATCAGTCCCCATCATAACCCTCGCGGGAAGCCAGGGGAGCCCCATAGAGGCGGCTTTGAACCTCCACTGGAACGCGGCGTTGCTCAACTCTGCCACAACCTTTACTTTCCCTTTTTCGACGGCACGTCTCCCTGAAGGGCTCAACCCACGAAGCTCATGGCCGAATGCGTAAGCGCATTCGACGCGGTCTACGACCCCGGAGGCGATGAGAACATCGATATCGTGGACAGCGGTTTTTCCTGCCATGATCAAGTTTCGACGTTTCTGCCGGATCATTTCATAGATGCCCGCCATACTGACCCTTACATGTCCAAAGCCGCCCATAGCGAGGTAGCCACTATTAAAAGTGAAGCGCTTGACAGCCTCCTTGATTGGCATCATCTTATCGGTTAACTCCCTACTTTTCTTCTCAGACATCCAATCCCGAGCATCGTCGGGATCCATCCAGGCGTAGAGTTCGCCTTTTCCCTCGTTAAGAATATTCAAGTTTTATGATCCCCTTCAGCCACCTACATTGGGGTAGGTTCCGGTGAAACCGGTTTAATTTCATCCTCTGTGAAGAGGTTGAGGATTAGAAGCGCGAGTCTGTCGCTGCCGGGGTTGAAGAACCTGTGGGTTTCTCCCCCAGGGACCGTGACGAGCATCGCTTCCCTAAGCTCCAGAGTAGTTGCCTTCGTCTCCACTCTACACCTACCATTAAGAACAATAGCAATATGCTCCCGGCTATGTTCATGAAAAGCAGTGTGACCACCGGGTTGTATCCTCAGTATTCGACTACTGAACGCTTTGAGATCTATCCGTTTTAAAACAACCTCGACCGAGTTTACACCGAGAGACCCGTCTTCTCTCTCTGGTTCTCCGGGCTCCTCACTAAGTTTTCTTACCTTAATCATTCAGAACACGACCGAATCTCTGTCGAGAGAATAATGAAGAACCCTGCTTTTTCACACTTTGCCTAGATTCATTCCAGTTTAGAGGGAGGTGAAGAATTTAACCGTCTATTAAGTAGACTTTATTCGGTGAGACTTCTGAGCCTCCTTATTGGGACGTCCGGCTGGAGCTACGACGAGTGGATTGGCCCCTTCTACGATAAGAAGCAGGGAATGTTCACAAAATACACGAAGATCTTCGAGACCACCGAGATCAACAGCACCTTTTATAGTTACCCGACGGAGCGCCTTGTCGAAGGTTGGACTAGGAATGCACCCCCGGGTTTCATCTTCGCTGCTAAACTTCCCCAACTTATTACCCATGACAAGTGGCTCAAGCTCAACGAAGGCATCGAGGACGATCTTTGGAGGTTCCTTCACCTGATGCAGCCACTCGCTGAGAAGCTGGGACCAATACTCATCCAGCTCCGCCCAATGTTCACCTATAAAGAAAACATTGTGGATCTGGAGAAGTTCCTAGAGATACTGCCAAAAAACCACGAGTGGGCGGTTGAATTCAGGCAAGAAAGCTGGCTGAAGAAAGAGACTTTCAAGCTACTGGAGAAACATAATGTTGCTTATACAATCGTTGACGAGCCATTACTTCCACCTGATACGCAGGTCACTGCTGACTTCGCATACATCAGGTGGCACGGCCAAGGGAA
>CAZIAF010000251.1:0-2771 GCA_964537625.1 uncultured Candidatus Bathyarchaeia archaeon | reverse complement strand
GTCATCGCGATCCTGAGGTCGGTGTCTATATTCACCTTTTGCACACCGATCCTGACAGCCTCAGTTATTTGTTCTTCAGGTACCCCGCTGGAGCCTTTGATACTCGCACCATATTTGTTACATATATTAACATACTCGGGCAGAACAGAGGAGGCGCCATGGAGAACCAGCGGAACCCGAACAAGTCTACGGATCTGTCTTAGCCTTTCAAAATCGAGCTTGGGTTCACCCTTGAACTTATAGGCGCCATGTGAGGTTCCAATCGCAACCGCCAGAGAGTCGCAGGAGGTCCTCTCAACGAACTCCTTCGCCTCCTCCGGGTCAGTGTAAGCTGCCTCCCTCGATACTGCGCTCCCCTCCCCAGCGTCATGCTGCTCTCCGACGAGCCTTCCGAGCTCCGCCTCAACTGAGACGCCTCTATCATGTGCGTAATCCACAACCCTCTTAGTGATCTCAACATTTCCCCCGAATGGCTCGTGGCTGCCATCGATCATCACAGAGGTAAAGCCATCGTCGATCACTGATTTACAAAGCTCGAAGCTGTCCCCGTGGTCGAGGTGAACCGCAATGGGGAGACCCGAATCACCCTCCGCTGCTTCAGCAAGCTTCATGATGTATCTCCTCCCAGCATACTCGCGAGCACCTCGGCTAACTTGAAGTATGAGAGGGGAATCAAGTTCCTTAGCTGCGGAAACTATACCCTGCACAAGCTCCATGTTGTTGATGTTGAAGGCACCAACGGCGAAGCTTCCTTTAATCGCCTCCTCTAGAAGACGTTTAGTCGTCACAAACATCGATTCATCTCTCCCTAGTTAATCCATCCTTACGTATCGTTCAAAATCATCTATCATGGTTTTTGGAACAGTCTTGAGGTTGGCGACTCCCTCCTCTAGTCCAACGGTGACGATTTCTGTGCCTTTGAGGGCGACCATCCTGCCGAATTCTCCTCTCTTGACTGCCTCCACCGCTGAAAAACCAAATCTAGTCCCCAACACACGGTCGAACGCCGATGGAGACCCTGACCTCTGAAGGTAACCTAGTGTAACGCTCTTGCAGTCTATACCCGTTTTCTTCTCTATTAGTGGGGCGAGTTGCTCAGCTATTCCACCTAACTTCACATGGTTGAACTCATCCACTTGCCCGTTCTTAAGAATTAATTCGCCTCCTCTGGGTGTTGCTCCCTCACTGCATGCGATGATAGTGTACCCAAGTCCCAGAGTGATTCTCTTTCTGATGACGTTACAAACATCCTCCAGATCAAAAGGTCGCTCCGGAACAAGGATCATGTGGGCCCCACCTGCGATGCCTGCGTAGAGGGTTAACCAACCGGCGTGCCTCCCCATAACCTCTACGATGATTGTTCTTCTGTGACTATGCGCAGTCGTGTGGACTCTCGTTATGGCCTCGGCAGCTATGTTAAGCGCAGAGTCGAAGCCGACTGTATAGTCTGTACAGTTGACATCATTATCGATTGTCTTGGGCACGCCAACAACATCTACACCATCTGAGCTCAGATTCTTAGCCACACTAAGCGTGTCCTCTCCACCAATCGCAATTAGGTGATCTATATGATGTTTTCTCAGATTAAGCTTCAATTCGAATATCCCATTCTGATGGTTGTATGGATTAGTTCTAGAAGTTCCGAGGTTCGTCCCACCTAGCAAGTGGATCCCCTCGACATCTTCTGGTTTTAGTGAACAGGTATCTCCCGCCCCAAGGAGACCAGCCCAACCATTCCTGATCCCGACTACATCGTAGTTATGCGAATGAGCTCCGAGGGTTACTCCCCGAATCACAGCGTTTAAGCCTGGAGCATCCCCCCCACCGGTTAAAACACCAATTACTTTCTCAGATACGTTTTTTGTAGACATCTATGCACCCCGAAGCACGCGCAAAGGCGACCATAAAGTGGACACACATGCGCGCACGGATTACATCTAGGAAAGTGGCAATGGTTTAATAAAGCTTAGCAATGGTCTGTCTCTAAGAGTGTTACAATGTGAACGTGAAAGATCCGTTATGCGGAATGTCATTTGAGCTAAATGAAGCCAAGTTCAAAAGCGAGTTTTTGAACAAACAATGCTACTTTGACAGCGATTACTGCATGCGCAGTTTCATCGAAGGTCCCAGAGTCGCATATTTTTCCATGGAAATCGGCATAAAGAGTAATATGCCCACATATAGCGGCGGGTTAGGGGTTCTAGCAGGTGACGTAATTAGATCAAGCGCGGATTTGAGAATTCCCTTGGTCGCAGTCACTTTACTCAGTAAAGAGGGCTATCTGAAACAAAAGATCACACCTGACGGAGTACAAATGGAATCCCCAGAGGAGTGGGATCCTTCAAAGTTTTTGAGCTTGTTGCCAGTAACTGTGACCGTTAGAATTGAAGAAAGGGATGTCAAAGTCGGAGCTTGGGTTTATAATCAAGAGAGCATGACCGGTGGGGTTGTACCCGTTCTATTTCTCACGACTGACGTCGAAGGAAACACAAAATATGATAGAAAAATAACTGATTCTCTTTATAGCGGTGACGAAGCGTATCGACTAAAACAAGAGATAGTCCTTGGTAAGGGTGGCGTAAAAATCCTTGAAGCTTTAAACATCAACATCAAAAAATATCACATGAATGAGGGTCATTCCAGCCTTCTAACTCTCGAGCTTTTAAAAAGGAATGAGATGAACGCTGATAAAGTGAAAAATTTGTGTGTTTTCACAACTCACACACCTGTTGAAGCCGCTTTTGATAAATTCTCTTATGATCTTGTATCAA
>CAZIAF010000250.1:0-2777 GCA_964537625.1 uncultured Candidatus Bathyarchaeia archaeon | reverse complement strand
TTGCTCATCTCGAAGACATCCATGTAGACGATGGTGCGCATACCAGCGTCTCTCGCATGTGTGGCTGCTTCGACGGGGTCGATACGTCGGGGGCTGCTGAAGATATGAGGCCCTGCGTGGATGTGGATGTCGATTGCTCCCTTGAGCAGTTCTTTACTGAGCTCGAGGGTTCTACCTCTGGGTAACATGGGGCTTTATTCGTGCATAACGTAATAAATTGTATTCCGTCAAAATCGAGTTTTTTTTGTGGAGTAAATTTTCTGGTGGAGACTTGAGCGCCTAATATCCAGATAAGATATTTCTGCGACGCCGCCTAACACCGTGTGATGGGAACCCGTTTGTCAATTAATAATTAAGTATGCGTCATCACAGGGGCTAACTCTGGAATAGGAAGGGAGACCACTAAGGGACTCGCTGCTCTCGGCGCGAAGCTTGTTATGGTTACTAGAGATAAAACGAGGGATGAATCTGTTAGGGACGAGCTGGCTAAGCAGACGGGGAATCCAAACATCGTCCTGATGCAATGTAATCTCTCCTCACAGCTTCAAATTAAGCATCTATCCGAGGAGCTTGCATCCGAGTACGACCATATTGATGTTCTTGTAAATAATGCGGGTGCTGTATTCGCGAAGCGGATGATGACACCCGAGGGTCTGGAATGCAGCTTCGCTGTTAACTACTTAGCCCCACTGTATCTGACTCATCTCGTCTTACCTTTATTGTTGGTGGGTGCCCCTTCTCGCGTCATTAACCTCACGTCGGGACTCTACAAACAGGGAGTGGTTCGATTTGACGATCTCCAGAGCGAGATCCGTTATGAGGGTATGAAGGCTTACTCTAACGCCAAGCTGATGGTTCTCCTGTGGACTTACCACCTCGCGAAGCTTCTCAAAGACTCGGAGGTTTCTGTGAATGCGGTGCAGCCGGGATTCGCTGCTACTAACCTAGGGAGGAATAGTGGCAGCTTTGTTCAGGAGATAATGTTCGGGGCGGTACGGTTCATGCAGACTACCGCCAGCAAAGCTGCTGAGACTTCAATCTATCTTGCTTCTTCCCCCGATGTGGAGGGGGTGACTGGCATGTGTTTCGCCAAGAAGAAGCCTGTGAAGACAAGTCTCGCATCTTACGACGAGGAGAAGCAGAGGAACTTATACAAAATAAGTCTCGAAATTTTGAAAATTGAACCAGAATTTGTGGAGAGGGATGCAAACAGCTCTTAGTAGCGCGCGCTTATTCTATACCTCACCTTTCCCACATTAATTAAGTTGTAGCCAAATATCATCAAGTATATCTGCTAGTTAGATCGTCATAGAAAAAATTCATATTTTTCATTCTTTCAAATATATATATATATATTCTCTCCATAATTGCTTTATTTATTATCGATATTGTTTTTTCTTAGTGCTTCCATGGCCCTTCGTGTAGATGACGTGATGCAAAAAAAAGTGCATACTATAGATTCTGAATTATCCACTAAATATGCTGCAAAAATGATGGATTATTTAAGAATCAGTAGCCTGGTTGTCTTGAGTAATGGGAGGGTTGTGGGCATCTTAACAGAACGCGATCTCGTGAGTAATGTCGTTGCTAGAGCATGTAACTCCGAGAAGCTCTATGTCAAAGATGTAATGTCGAGTCCCGTTATTACCTGTAGACCTAATACCCTTCTCGAGAACGCCGTTCAATCTATGCTCCAGAATAAGATCAAAAAACTTCCAGTTATGGCAGGTAAAAATGACGAAGACCTAGTGGGAATCCTTTCCCTTACTGACATAGCTCGACTACATCCTGTTTTGTATTCAAAGGTGCTGGAATATCAAAATATCACTCAACCACTAGATCACGAAAAAGTTGGCACATATATCCAATAAATTCTAATTAAAGCCGCGTGTAAATTTTTCTTAATATTGTATTGAGTTTTTCTGGTCTCGATTGTGAAAACTCGTGAAAGTTTAGTTAATTATCCAAACCCGCTAATCGGGAATAATGTGATAACCCTCCTCAACATTAGATTAGGTGAGAGGTTGAAAACGATGATATCCTACGATTTCACGGATAAGGTAGTGTTAGTAACAGGCTCAAGCAGAGGCATCGGCTTCGCAACTGCCAAGATGTTGCTTGAATCAGGCGCAAAAGTGATGATAAACGGTGTTGATCAGAAGCGGCTGGACGTAGCAATAGAGATACTCAGCGAATTCAAGGCGTCGACCACCGCCTTTAGAGCCGACATCCGCCGTAAAGATGAAGTCGAAGCCATGTTCAGAGCCCTACTTGAGCGTTGGGAGCGCATAGACATTCTCGTCAACAACGCAGCGGACCGTCCGATCGCGAACGTCTTGGACATGACCGAGGAGCAATGGGATCGAAACATCGATACCATTCTCAAGGGAACCTTCCTCTGCTCCCAAATAACGGCTCGTCAAATGATCAAACAAGGCGAAGGAGGCAAGATAGTCAATGTTTCCTCTGGAAGCTATAAAATCGCTCGCGTCGGAGCATCAGCTTACTGTGCATCTAAAGCCGGTATGGTCATGTTCGCATCCTGCCTAGCGCAGGAGCTGGGACCACATAGGATCAACGTTAACACGGTAGCCCCCGGCTTGATTGACGTCGGTGAGGAACAGACACCCTCAAAGCTAGCGTATGACCGAGCGACGGTACAGATGACTCCTTGGGGCCGAATAGGAAAACCCGTAGACATCGCAAACATGATATTGATGCTTTGCAGCCAGCAAGCGGACTACATGACAGGAGCCGTCGTGAGCGTGGATGGGGGC
>CAZIAF010000249.1:0-2806 GCA_964537625.1 uncultured Candidatus Bathyarchaeia archaeon | reverse complement strand
GGCCCGGACCCGGCTGTGGACATTGAATCCCGTGTGCCGCCAGGAGAGAAGGCGTACCGCCCATTCGGGACTCAAAAGCTCCTTGCGGACCAGAAACGCAAGAACCCCTCGAGCGAAGAGTTCAGTCAGTCGCGAGTCGTCGATCCTCGGGACTTTATGGAAGAGACCCGCCTTGTCCACCCCGCCCTCGGTCACCAAGAAATGGAGATGGGGGTGAAGATTCATCCGGCTCAAAACGGCCCTCATACTCGGCCAGGAAACGGTCGAAGTAATGAAATAAGAGGGGCATTCTCATCCCGACCTGACCAGTGCTATCTCTCGGAGATTGAGGCTTTGCCACTTATTTGGGTTGATTGACATCGCCGCGCAGCCGGAAGTATATTGCCAATGTGGTCAAGCAGGGAGATTCATCGGTCTGAGCAGGAATTCGTCGCGTCGCAGAAATAGGGAATACTGATCCTTCAGCAAGTCCTTGGTCCCCGGGGCATCAAGGAGTGGTGAATTAACGTGAAGCTCGGGATTCCCTGGAATTGCGAATTTTGGGAGGACGCATGAGATTTTCGATGATATCCAGGCTCTTAATAGGCTTGTGCCTGTTGGTGCCGGCCGGTCTCAGCGCTGAGGACGCGTACAGTCAAGCCATTCAGAGAGGAATCCGCCTTCGGGAAGCTCCTCTCCTCGACTTTCCCATCCGGAAAAGTATTCATGTCAGGACATACGGAGCAATCGCCGGGGATAACAAAACGGACACCCGTGCGATCCAGGAGGCCGTCGACGATGCGGTCGCCGGCGGTGTTCCGACCGTGATCGAGTTCGATAAGGGACTTTACCGTCTCGATGTCTCCGACGGTCGAACGGCTCTGAGGATCGACAAGGCCGCAAATCTCATTCTTGACGGCAGGGGATGTGAATTTCTGATCTTGGATCCGACCAAGCAGTTCATAGCCATACGGCAGTCCGAGAGAATTATCGTCAAGAATCTTTCCATCGATTTCGAAGTCCTTCCGCACACGCAGGGGTGGGTAACGGCGGTGGACAGAGAAGCCGGGACTCTGACCGTCAGGCTTGACCCGGCTTACCCTGATCTCGATCAGCCCCATTTTCGTCAAGCCGATTACAAATGGGGCTTTATCAAGGATAAAAACGACCCTGTGTCCTTTAAAGAAGGGACGGAGTACAGGATCTACATGACGGAATGGTCGCGGGTGGGAACGGACAGCTACCGTCTTAAGGTTCAACTTAAGAGCCAGCTGAAGACCATCGAAGTGGGTGATCCCTATGTTCAGATTTCCAGGGTTGACGGGGCGCTTCTGTCCGCTTCACGCTCCCAAGACGTCACATTCGCGGACCTGAGGGTTTACGCGTCTTCCAACGCCGTCCTCGCGACTGACTATTGCACCCGGCCCAATTTCATTCGAATCAAGGCGGCCCCCAGGGAAGGACGGTGGCTGACCTCCGGAGCCGACGGTTGTTTCAATTTCGGTGGACGGGAAGGCCCCTGGGTCGAGGACTGTTATTTCGAAGCTCTCGGCGATGACAACCTGATCATCAAAGGCTATCCGGCGTATTGTATCAATGTCGTCGATGCCTACACTTTTGACCTGGTTCATGCCGAGGCCCGGTTTATTCGGCCCCAACCCGATATCGAGGCTTACCGAAGCTGGGATAAGGATTATAAGTGGATGGTCCAACCCGGAGACACACTGACCGTGATGGATCCCGTCGAACGGGCGATCGCATCGAGACCCGTTGTCCTCGAAGTCAATGATCTCGCCAACGGAGTGAGAGTCCGCGTCGACCGAAAAATCCCCGGCCTGAGAGCCGGGACCGACTATGAAAAAGCCGCAACTTTCTTCAACGACGATGCTTGCCTTTCGGGATTCGTCGTCAGAAACAACGTTTTCAAGAGCGCCGTCCGCTTCGGTTTCCTGCTGCAGAGCCATGACGGGCTGGTCGAAAACAACCTCTTCGAACGGCACAGCGACCAGTCGATCTGCGTCATCAACAGCTACCAGGAGTTCCATAGCATTCCGTCCAACCTGCTTATCCGTGGCAATACGTTTCGATTGGCCAGCGGGTGGCCGGTCAGAACCGCCCAGACCGCTCAGCACAAATTGAATCCCAATCGCAACATTTTCGGCGTCGTCCAGGCTTCGGTCAACTGGCCCGTGGGGCAATGGGATATCGAGGAGACCGCCCTCCGCGAGATCCGGAATCTCTTCATCGAGGATAATCGCTTTGTCAATTGGTGGCAGAATCCGGCCATAGCCGTCAACAACGGCCTCCATGTCCGGATCATCGGCAACACGTTCGAAATCGATGAGATGCACGCCGCCACGGCCCTGACCGGAACGCCGATCGCGGTCAAAGTCGTGAACTCGACCGACGTTCTCATCGAGAACAATATTCTGCGCGGGCCCCGATTGAATCTGAAAGACGGCATCCGGATTTTCGGGTCCTGCAACGTGATCAACCGAAACAACAAGGCAGACTGATTCGTACGTGAAAATCAATCGTCTGTGTCATCGGCCGGTAATGATAATGTTCATTGTTGGTGTTGTCACAGCGGCTTTTGATGTGACGCTTGGCGGCTTCACGCCTGTCATATGGTTTCTGATATCTTTATGGTCCCTCCTCATGATAATTTGTTTTGAGGCAACTCAGATACGAGAGTATCTGGAAAAAGAGAAATAGTGTTGCGTAATACGATCAGGAGGGACCGACCTCCAGTGAAAGCTTCCCTTCGCTGTAAGCATCTTGAGGATGCTGGCGCTCACACATCTTCGTCTCCATAGGTATTTCGTTT
>CAZIAF010000248.1:0-2811 GCA_964537625.1 uncultured Candidatus Bathyarchaeia archaeon | reverse complement strand
TGTCTACGCTGCAAGCCAGAAGAAACGAACTCCCCTCAGTTATCCTGGGTGAAGAAGATCTGCGAATATATACGAAGAAACTTTGAGAGGCGGATAACCTTGGAGGATCTTGAAAAGGTGACAGGGATTAGCTCGACTCACCTCCAGAGGGTCTTCAAACGCGTCATGGGTTTGACCCCCCGTCAATACCAAGAAGTCTGCAGGATAGACTGCTTAAAGGCAAGACTCAGGGATGGAGAATCCGTCACCAAAGCCGTAAACAATGTTGGCTACCGCTCCACAAGCTGGATCTACACCAATTCGAAGGCGAAGCTCGGCATGAACCCCGGCATCTACAAGCATGCCGGGGAAGGCATGAAGATTAGGTACGGGATCATCGACAGTCCCTTAGGAAGACTATTAGTGGCGAGGACAAGACATGGGGTTTGCTATCTTGGGATCTGGGATAAGGATGACCCCCTCGAGACAGCTCTCCGAAGGGAATACTCCTCTGCTGAGATAATCAAGGATGAGGGGAAACCAGATCCCTGGACTAAAAAAGTCCTAGAGTATCTTGAGGGAAAGACGACACGGCTTAGTAAAGTCCCTATTGAGGTAGTAGGCACCGGTTTCCAAGTCAAAGTATGGGACGAATTGAGGACCATTCCCCGGGGATCAACCAAGACATACGAAGATGTAGCACGTTCAATCGGTCGCCCGACTGCAGCTCGCGCAGTGAGCAGAGCTTGTGCCACTAACCCTGTATCGCTTCTAATCCCCTGCCACAGGGTCATCCGAAAGGATGGGGGTCTTAGTGGCTATGTCTGGGGTATAGAACGAAAAAAGACTCTTCTCGAGATTGAGGGAGTAAAACTTCATAAAGATTAGTTTCATCGGTTAGCCTAATGAAAAGCTCGGATTATGTAGATTGAAAGAAAGACTAGATCGTAGCTGTTCAGTAATAATTGGCGCGCGCATTCTAGAGCCAAGATGACCCTCATAAGAAGTCATCCCGCTGATAACCACGTATATGCCTATGAGGACATTCGCGATTACAAGGACTATCCGCGATAAGGGATGCTAATCCCCTAACTAACTGGAATAATTAAAAGAATATAGATCTACGATCACTGCAGTAATTAGCTTGAATTCAATGCATGCTTTAATCTGAAAAATAATTACTATTAATGTTCACATTGGATAAAGAAAACCCTACTGAAACCTCATTTTATCGAGGTTTTTAACGTTTTTACAGGTAAGTATTAAATATTAATCCATATTACTGCTCTATTCAGCCGGTAATAGGAAAGACATTCTCTCAAGTTAATGGGTTATGATCTAATCCATGGATCGGTGGAGTTTACCACCTAAGAGGGAATGTTGAAACCTATACGGTGAAATGAAAAACAAACGGTGGAAAAAAATAAATGGGAGTATGGATAATCGGTGATACGAAATTCGTAGCGCTAGTTGTACTTCTACTATCTTTTGCTCTCTTCTACTTCTTCATGGACCAGGCTAAGAAGGGTTCTAAGATCAAGGCACGCACTTTCCCAGCCGTCGCAGCCATACCCGAAGCAGTGGGTAGGGCAGCTGAGATGGGTAAACCTATCTACTATTCGACTGGACAGGGTCAAGCAACCTTGAATAACCAGCTTAATGGCCCACAGACACTCGCAGGGATAAGCATACTCGGTTACACAACCCGCCTTTGCGTGAAGAGCGGTGTAAAGCTCACTTACTTCACAGACATAGCGGATTCTCTACCTCTCGTCGAGGAGACAATGCGAACCGCATATTTAGCTGAGGGTAAACCTGAGGAGTTCGATCCTACTGTATCTATCAACTTTCAGAACGACCAGTCCCCCTACCTGACCGCCTCTCTTGGCTGGATTCAGCGTGAAAGACCTGCCTCAAGCATAATGATGGGTGGCTTCTACTACGAAGCCGTCGTCCTAGGTGAGGCAGGGAACACCATTGGAGCTATGCAGATAGGAGGCACTGCTAATACACATCAACTTCCTTTCTTCGTAGCGACCTGCGACTATACCCTGATAATGGAGGAGTTATACGCCGCATCCGCCGAGATTTCGGGAAACCCGGATGTCCTCGGAAGTCTCAAAGGAGAAGATTACCTCAAGTTCCTCATACTCGGCATCCTCGGTATAGGCTTCCTACTAGGACTGATCAACAACATGGCATTAATCAACTTCCTGAGGTTGTGATGAAAAATGTCTGAAATATATAAACGTGAACTAGTCTTTATCGTAACAGGCATAGTCGCAATCATTATGATGCTTAGCTATTTCTTCAACATCCCCGGCATCGCCGGCAAGGACGGTGCCGCCGCACAGTTACAAACATGGGCTCTAGTAATCCAGCTGATGGCAATTGGATTAGGCGCTATAAACCTCGTTATGGTACACTGGAGACAGATCAACCGCAAGACAGAGATGAGAATATACAGCGCATGGTTCATGGTGCTATTCGCATTCCTTCTCCTCCTTGGCCTCTATAAGGTGGTTTCTGGAGTCGAACTCTACCCTTACACATGGGTCTTTAGTAATGTATATGTTTCACTCGGTACTACACTTTACGCTATCACAGGTTTCTACATCTTCTCAGCAGCATACCGTGCATTCAGGGCTAGAAACATTGACGCAGCATTGCTACTTATTGCTGGCATCTTCGTCTTGTTTGCAAACGCCCCCATTGGTGAGGTCATCTGGGGCGGGTTCCCACTATTAGGCAATTGGTTGAACAACTACGGTCAGATCCCAGGAATGAGGATCTTCACAGTTGTAGGCGCCTTAGGGCTTCTCGCTTATGGCT
>CAZIAF010000247.1:0-2821 GCA_964537625.1 uncultured Candidatus Bathyarchaeia archaeon | reverse complement strand
CATACTGGCCTTTCGAGTCAGGGATCCCGGGTTCAAATCCCGGCGGGAGCACCAATCTCGAAATTCAGAATAACTTCTCGAATCGATTACAAACATTTGTCTTTATGCGCGTGCATGTGTATCTAAAAGCAAACGCAATAACTGACCCATATAGCTTGAAACTAAATATACGCATAATATTCGATCACAAAAACTTATAATAAGGTAGAGGATTAGACGCTGTAGAAAAGTGCCAGAAGAAAGATCTATTCGTTAAAGCAAAAAACTGGTAGATTAAGCCCACTTACCGTTGGATGTCTTCGAAGATAGTGAAGTCATACAACTAACCGATAAACTATTGGAAAAACGATCTATTGGTATTCCATATAACGCCAAGCAGTAAACTACGTCGAATAGGCATATAAGCAGTGAATGTGAAACGGAGAACCCCAATCAAGTGTGCTCTCCTAATGAATAATTTACTATAATGCAACTCGAGCTTGGGGTTAATATTTTAAAAAGAGATCGTCAGATGGTCATGTTTAAAATAAAAAAATTGAAGTTGAACTAATTTTACTAGTATTACATAAATATTTTTTTAGGCGTTTAAACTAGATTATTCTTATGAAATGACTTTATCTATGCAATAAACTTATTAACTAATGTATAGTATTTTTGCATGGTGAAAAAAATGAGTGAAGTACCATTTAAATTGGTAGACGTCGAGAAAAAACCTTCAAGGAAGTATAGAAAGGGCAGTAAATATGACCCTATCATAGACAAATTCCTAGGAGGAAAATCTGCTTTAGTCAAGGTAGAGGTTTCAGGTAAAGATGCAAACTACTTGAGAACTCAGTTGAAGAAAAGAATTGATGCACGTGATTTGAACGATAAAATTGAGGTTTCAGTAGTAAATAATGTCTCATATCTGGAAAAGAAGTAACTTTTTTTTCTTTTTTATAATCTAAAATTTTACATTTTCATTATTATTAATATTTTTTTTCCATCACAATTATTAAGAAAAAATGGGTAAAGTTATTTCATCAGCGCAGCGATTTGATCATCATTAGCCCCTTTCTCAATTGTGAACTTTTCTTCAAGGGGCTTGAGGTGATTGACGTTCACCCTACGGCGGCGGACACCTGTAACCTGCTTTGGTCCAGTAACCAATGCAAAATTTTTGTCCATTAGGTCAACAATGATACAGCGTTTACCTGCGTCTCTACCTGCGATCTTTACGCAGATCCTACCAACTTCGAATGCTGGCATGTGGTTCACTCTTCGTTCATGTATGCCTCTACGACGTTTTTAAGTATATGCGCTACGGAATCGGCGTCGAAGGGGCCAGTGTTGAGGATTAAATCGTATACTGTGAGGTCGTCGATATCCACCCCATAATATCGTTTGTATCTCTCCCTCTCCATCTCCTCGCGGGCTCGAGTTTCGGCTTCGACCATCTCGATGCTTCTCATCTCCCTTCCTGCGATTCGACGGACCCTCTCCTCGAAGGGAGTGATGAGGTAGAACTTTAAATCCGGATCCTCAGCCATCCACGCAGACAGATTCGCATCAATAACTACACCTCCCTTCCTGGACTCCATCTTCGCTCGGGCGTCGAGAAATCTGTCGAAAGAATCATCTTCCGACGCCCTTCTATTCATCTCCTCTAGGCTTATCCCTAACTCTTTAGCCCTATCACGAAACACTATCCCAGTTGAAATGTATCGGAGGTTGAAAACCTCAGCGAGTCTATTGGCTTGAGTAGATCGTCCCGAGCCATGGAGACCGGCGACAGTGATGACAAGAGCTCGCCCTTTTTTTCTAATCCTCATCTTTTACGGCGCTCTCCTCAGGGTCGATCTCGAAGGTGAGGCCGAGTAGCCGGCTTATGAGGATGTTGGAAGCGAAACTGCACATCAAATACCAGTTTGCGACAGAGAGTTCCCTCGGTATAATTGGCATATCAAACGGGAAATGGGCGATAATAATGTTCCCGAAGAAGCCTCCGAGTAACTGCCAAATCAGTAAGAATGGTATCGTGAAGAAAAGACTGATCTTGAGCCTATCCATGCTCATCTTTGACTGTTGGCCCATAAGATCGCTCTGCTTCTTCTGTGCTTTATCGATAGCTCTTTGGTTGCCGCTCTTAGCCGCCTCCATCATCTGGTGCCTAATTTTAGCTCCATCCAGTGTCATTTTTCTATAAGCTTTGAGGTCCATCATCTTTACGTTTATTAAACTCGTCGTGAGGCCGAGAAGTGTGGCAACGACAAGGATCGCATAGGTCGCCATTGGTGGTGTCTTAAGGAAGTCGAGCTCCAAGGCGATTAATGTGGAAAGCATCCTTGATCCTTATCCGCCTATTCTCGTCTTAGAGATAAAAAGGGTTCTTATTCTGTAATCAGCTGGCAGAGCCTCCGCCAGCTGAGGCAGATCGATTTCGGGTGGGCTGCCTTCGCCTCGTCTAGCTTACCTACAACTGTATTAACAGGAGCCTTAAGTGCCTCCTGGGGATTAGTATAGGCGAGTTCGCAAGTCTTCTTGACGACCTCGATGAAATCATCAAGAGCCTCCACCGGTTCAGTCTCTGTGGGTTCGATCATCATTGCCTCTGGAACGATGAGTGGGAAGTAGATTGTTGAGGCGTGGAGACCGTAGTCGAGAAGATTCTTAGCGACATTAAGTGCTCTTACAGTAGTTTCCCCGCTCATCTTCTGGGCACTTAACACAGCCTCGTGCATTCGCGGCTTCTCCGGTGCAAAAGGTAGGCTAAGCCCCTTGGTGTCCATAAGTTTCCGAGCGATATAGTTAGCGTTGAGGACAGAGAGGTACGAAGCATCTT
>CAZIAF010000246.1:0-2848 GCA_964537625.1 uncultured Candidatus Bathyarchaeia archaeon | reverse complement strand
TAATCACGTTGCTGACGACAACGATTCTACTTCTCCCGAGTCTAATCCTTTTCCAGTAACAAAAAAAAACCGCGCGACAAGAAAACGAAAATTATTTTTCCTAAAAAAACTCAACGTGAGAGTTCATGAGCTAATGCGAGGTATACTTTAGCTTGGTCGACGAGGCTGTCGATGTAAACTAACTCGTTTGGGCCGTGCATATGCTCACCCCTAGGTCCGAAACCTATGGTCTCAATACCTGCTCTTCTATAGTATGCACCATCTGTGCCTCCAGCCCACTCAACGAAGAGCTCGGGTTCTCGCTTGAGTACTGTGCGTACCGCAGCTTTGAAGGCTTTGCCTAGAGCGGAGTCGGGGTCTGTGTAATTAGCTGGGTTATAGATCCAGTTTCCATCGGAGTCCTTGGGGGCTATGATCTCCCACCTCCAGTCGGGGTCGCCTTTCCCAGCTTCATCTAGGGACTTCTTGACATCAGCTGCGACGGTCTCAGGGGTTTCTCCGGGGATGAGACGGCGATCGATGCTGATTATACACTCATCGGGAACCTGGTTACCAGCGGTACCAGCTTGAGCAGCGTTAACGCTTAGTACCGGAGCCCCGATCCAAGGATGCCACTTGTCGATTGGCTTCTCTAAGGCGAGGACACCTTTCGACGCTTTGGCTATGGCGTTAACGCCCTCGTATCGAGCGTAAGCGGTATGGGTTGCCTTCCCCATGAACTTGACCTTAAAGCTCCAGCCACCGCGCTCCGCGACACGCAGCTTGAGGTTGCTTTTCTCCCCGATCACCACAAAGTCTGGACGTCGAAGGTTTCCCTTCTCTATTTCATCGAGAAGAATCCTGGTACCGTAAGTTGCTCCCTTCTCCTCATCTGGGACGAGGTGAACAGTGACGCCTACTGGGGATTCGGTCCGCTTTAATATGCTGAGGATATGGATCATAACCGCGCAGGCAGATTTCATGTCGCAGCTCCCCCGCCCCGTAAGGGTGTTGCCTATGATTTGGGGGTTGTAAGGGTCGCTGTTCCATGCGTTACGGTTGGCGATGGGGACCGTGTCTAGATGACCATTGAAGGCAAGAAGCTTGTCCGCCTCAGGGTTTATAGTCGCTGTGAGGATAGGTCGCTCCGGTGGACCGTAGAGATGCGTATCGACTCCTAAGCTTTCAATAATATCTCGGGCTAACAGGACTATATTTTTCTCGTCGCCTGTGACACTAGGAACTCGAATGAGCTGTCTAGAGAAGTCGATAATCTGTTTCTCATCGACAAGACCGATGGCGGTTTCTAGATCGGGCATATAGGCACCGGATTACAGTTGTTTTATGTGTTTAAAGAGTGTCGGAATTCACAATTGTTGGACCAGCCCCCTTAGCCCAGCCGCTGATCATATCCTGGTATCGGGCATACCGCTGATCGAGGAGCCAATAGCGGCACCAATCCTCCCTGCTCCTGATGCCTCGACCGAGAGCTTGGTTAGCCGTCCGATACGCGTCCATAGTATACCAGCTGTTTCCAAGCCCCAAAACGCGCCGGTCATAGTAAGCTATCTGCGCACGAACGAGAGGGTCACCGTAGCTAGCATATGGAACTCCAACGAGAATAATTCCCCGGCATTGGTCGTCGGGGAAGTTGCTACCCTCGCTGTTGCGACCACGAAACACACAGGTCAAGACAGCACCTGGCGGAGTGACAGCTGCAGCCTTATATCTATTTACGATTTCCTGGTTTTGACGAGCGTCTCGGCCTTCGCGAAAAAGAGTTTTACCCCCAATGTAGGGTCGACCACCATGGATCTCTATGAGATCCGATTGGGTCCAGGCTTCAAGGCTTCTCTCCATGAGGTCGCGCTGGGGGAAAAAAACTAAGGCTCCATTGGGGACGGATTTGAGGGCATCCGACACAATCTCCCCTATTCTGATTATCATCTCTGGGCTCCGATCCCGGTAAGTGGTAGTGACACGTGCGTCGATAATCATCTTGATCTTTTCGCTGGTTTGAATCGCTGGATAACTACGCAGCTCAGCGCCTTGCAAGCCCAGGATATCGGCGAATAGGTGGAGAGGGCTAATGGTACCCGACATTATGAGAACCCCTGCAGCGTCTTCAACGACCGGCTTTAAAGCAAGGCTTGGGTCGAGGCATCTATAATCTAGGATATTAGAGCCATAGCTCCCCTTCTGATAGACGGCTATGTACCGGTCCTTCCTGCTCTCGGTGAGGAGCTCAACGAAGCTCAGGATACCGTTGAGATAACTGACCGGAGGCATCCCCTTCCGTTCCTTCTGTTCCCTGACTGCCTCAACAGCGGGGGCGTAGTGTTCAAAGAAAGCTGTTACGTCACCACCCACGGCGGCAACCACGTTTTCGTAGGCTTCCTCAGCCTTTACGAGAGTGGGCTGATCGACGACTACTTCAGCGAGATGGTCCTCGAGACGCCTTATTGGAGCCCGATTCATGTTTATTGATCGGAGCTCGTCGGAGGCGGCAGCGAGACTTCTATCACTGAGGGTATCGCTGAAGGTCTCCTGACCGACCTGGTCGATGTTGTGACCTTCATCAAGTATTATGAGGTGACCTTCGAGATCGGTTCCGGTCATTAGTCTGATCTTGGGGTTGAAAACATAGGGGTAGGGGCAGACGGTGATTCTTCGGGACTTGGAGGCCCTTCTAGCGAGGAAGTAGGGGCAGAGTCTTAATCGTCTGCCAGCCGCGAGGAGAGAATCAGCGGAGAGAATAGAGGGGAGATTCGCCGGCATCTCAGTGATCTCGGATTTATAGGGGCAGTTCTCATCCTTTCTTAAGACTCCGCAGAGTTCTTGGGCCTCGCGACTGGGGAGTCCCTTGCAG
>CAZIAF010000245.1:0-2854 GCA_964537625.1 uncultured Candidatus Bathyarchaeia archaeon | reverse complement strand
GATCGATTTTTCCCCTTCCTTTATAATTGATAGAGCTACTTTACGACCGATCTCATAATTCTTCGCACCGTTTACGAGAATGAGTCCCGAGATGGATGCTCCCTCATCAAGTCTGATAATCCCCACAACGTACGGGGCCCTAGAGCGGAAACCGCTGGACGGTATTGTGTTTAGAGTAACCGCTTCTATGGTGCCTTCTCCCTTGAACCTGATACTTTCAAAATTTTGGGAGCCACAATGTGAGCATATGCGTCTTGGAGGCAGGTGTACACTCCCGCATGTTTTACATTTGTTTCCAATGAGCTTTCCCTGGACTAAGTTGTCATTGAACTCCTTGGCGGTGAACTCGCTCAAATTATCCCCTCCTGAAGATCTGAACTGCGACGCTTGCACCAGCCGCACCTACATTCTGAGCGAGGCCGATCTCAACTCCTTGAACTTGGAGCTTTCCCGCTTCTCCTCGTACCTGTTTAAACATCTCGTAAGCCATGGCGATACCAGTTGCGCCAACTGGATGACCCTTCGCCTTCAGGCCTCCGTCGGGATTTATGGGTCTCTCGCTTTTAAGGCCGGTTCTACCCTCTTCAGCCGCAATTCCTCCCTGGCCCCTCGGAAAGAACCCAAGGTCCTCTGTAGCAATAACCTCAGCTATCGTGAAACAATCGTGGACGTCTGCGACCTGAATCTGCTTTGATTCGACTCCTGCCATCCTATAAGCGTCTCCAGCTGCTTTGACAGTGGCTCCGAGAGTTGTAAAGTCGGGACGACTATGGAGAGCAATAGTGTCAGAAGCTTGGGCGATGCCAGCTAGGTTAACAGGCGTATCAGTATATCTTCTAGCGACCTCATCAGCAGCCAGTATGGCAACTGCTGCACCATCGGAGACCGGGCAACAGTCAAAGAGCCTCAGTGGTGAAGCAACGACTGGGTTAAACTCTGATCTCAGAAAATCCATTTCATCCTTGAAGACAACTCCCCGCTTCTCCCCCATCTTCCGAGAAGTAGCAAGGATATCAGACTGGAAATGAGCCTTAGGGTTAAGAGCACCGTTAATATGGTTTTTTATTGCGACAGCGGCAAGCTGTTTCCATTCCACGTTATACTTCTTAAAATAAGCAGAGGCCATTGCAGCATAGATTGACGGGAAGGTGAAGCCCACGGAGGTCTCGTACAAAGAGTCTGCGGCGAGGGCTAGGGTATCGGTGACCTCCTCAGTAGTGAGGAAACTCATCTTCTCCACACCTCCGACGATGACGACGTCAACCATCCCCGAAGCAACCGCCATAGCCCCGAGATTAAGTGCTGCACCTGAGCTTGCACAAGCGTCCTCGATCCTGTAAGCGGGAACCGGATTGATTCCTAACCAATCTGCAATAACCGCTGCCATATGTCCCTGCCGCTCGAAGATATCACTGCTAAAGTTACCAACAAATAACATATGGGCATCCTTGAACTTGAAGCCCTTATCCACCGACCCCGCAGCTTCAAGCGCTGCCTCCACAAATAAATCACGTCCAGTTTTGTTATCATGGAGTTTGTTGTGAAACCTCGTCATTCCCACGCCCACGACTGAAACTCCTCTGTATAGCCCCAAGCACAACACCTAAAACCCCTTCAACGGCGTATAGATTAAGATTTGTGACGAACTACACCTCGACAATAAACGAATATAAAATGTAAATAAGATTAAATCGAAGATAAATAGAATAAATGTATTTGAGAACTATTCCTAGAAAACGTTAATAACTTTTCTATAAGACTTAATTCATGGTGATGTGATGAGCATAGCCTTTGTATTAATTAACACCGATCTCGGAGAGGGAACCGACGTCAGCAAGGCACTAAAAGAGATACCTGAGGTTAAAGAAGTCTATGGAGTTTATGGTGTATACGATTTTGTAGTACGCCTCGAAGCGCCTTCTATGCAGGAGATCAAGGATGTAATAACAAGCAAAGTAAGGCGGCTCAATCACGTCAGATCTACTTTGACTATGGTTGTAGTTGACTAGAATCAACAACAATTAACACATTTAGCTACTTTAGTTCACTTAATTCAAGTATTTCTACTTGCGTGTGTTTTTTTTCAGGCGATTTATGAAATAATGCGCGCGCAATGAATAAATGCTATATAATATTAAAAACGAATCGCTGAATTCTTAAAAAAGGAATATATTCGTGTATTTTTTTGTTATTTACGTTGAAGTAGTTTAGGATGTAACTTTAAAAACACATTAAAGTCATCTTGACTTTGTTTAACAAAAATATCGCCATTTTTACTTAAAAATAATAAATTATTTCCTTTTAGTACAAAATAATTAAAGCTTGTACAATAGTTTTGAACTATATCATTTTCAAAATTATTCACTAAATAAATATATATTAATAAATTTTTTGAATTATTTATTGAAGAAAATGACAGACTAATTTGTTTATCATTGTTTATTGTAGTATCAAGTTTTAATGGTATTTTAAATTCGGTATAATTTTGAAAATTGTTTTTTTCATAACTTTCTTTATTATCATATGTTAAGTTATAACACCTGGTCACTAACATACCATTACTTGATAAATACCCTATATTTTTTACAGTAATATTGACTCGAATGATCTCATCGCTAGTAACTCTATCCCCCGTTTTTAAGTCGCTATTTAATCCATACTCAATGATGGGTTTAGCTACAATTCCATAAAGCGTTGATGAAAATACAAAAATTGCCAATCCACATAATATTATTAGAAGAAAAATATCTTTGTTGTTTGATAACATATGACTATAATTCAATTCTGTCTTTAAGTATTGCTGGTTATTTTTTATTTATCCTTTTGAATTTTATTTGAGATAAAGATTTATTTT
>CAZIAF010000244.1:0-2864 GCA_964537625.1 uncultured Candidatus Bathyarchaeia archaeon | reverse complement strand
AGTCAGTATTCAATCAGCTCACTAAGCAGGGTTTTCAATTCGAGATCATCCCGGAACTAAATCACACATATCGTGTACTCAACGGCTTAACTGGTCTAACAGACACCGAGTCCTACAGGCAGGGTGACTTCATACTTCAAGATAAAGCGAGCATACTCGTGGGTGAGGTCACAGCACCTAATCCAAACGATACTGTGCTCGACATATGTGCTGCACCAGGTGTTAAAACGAGCCACCTCGCCCAAATCATGGGCAACCATGGCAAAATCATCTCAATCGACTCCGATGCAAGAAGGCTGGCCTCTTGGAGGAGACTCATCGAAAAGATGGGAGTTACAAATGCGAGGTCGATGCTAGCTGACGCCACAAGTGATTATGAACTCCCCACAGGCGAAGTGGACCTAATTCTACTCGACCCCCCATGCTCGGGAACAGGCACATTCAACAACATTCCCTCAGGCAAATGGAGTTTAACACATAAATCAATAGAAGAGAAGGCGAGCATTCAGAAGGTGTTAATCGAGAAAGCTGCTCCTCATCTGAAGAAAGGCGGATTCATGGTCTACAGCACATGCAGCGTGACCATTGAGGAGAATGAGAAAGTCGTCAAGGGTTTCCTCGAGGGACATCCCGAATTTAGACTCGTGGAAGCTAAACCAAAGTTAGGCAGACAGGGCCTACTAGGGCTTGATGAGGCTCAGAGGCTCTACCCCTCAGTCCACCTTTGCGAGGGTTTCTTCATAGCTAAACTTGAAAAATTCCTCACAGGTTGAAGAGATTGCATGCTTCATATCCACGCATCTAATATGAGCCCAATAATAGTAAGAAATATGCTCGTGTGCAGTCTGACGGCTAAATAATCAAATAAAAAAGATATAATTTCCAAGAATAGACTTAATGCAGTAGGTAACATATATGGATGAATATTCCAGGGTACTCGCCAAATATGCGGTTAATCTTAGATATGAAGACCTGAAAGACGAGGTAATCGAGAAGACGAAGATGCATCTTCTCGACTCTCTAGGCAACATTCTCGGAGCCCGAGATATGCCTTGGTCCCGAATGGTGATAGAGGTAGTAAAGCAAGTCAAAGGAGAACATCAGGCATCAGTAATGGGGGTAGAAGGAAAATACCCCGCGATAATGGCAGCTTTGGCAAATGGCACCATGGCCCATGGTATAGATGCTGATGATTCTGGAGCTAGGCCAAGCTGGGCACACCCTGGGTCCTGCATCGTTCCGGCAGCATATGCCGCTGCTGAGGCCGAAAAGGCTAGTGGGAAGGAATTGATCACAGCAATAGTAACCGGATACGAGATCAATTGCCGCGTAGACTCATCAATGTACCCCAGCCTAAGGGACAGGGGATTTCACGCTACAGGGGTAGTCGGCACAATTGGGGCAGCAGCGGCGGCCGGGAAACTATTTGGTTTAAACGAGGAGCAGATGGTGAACGCTTTCGGATTAGCAGGTATCCAGGCAGCCGGCCTCGATGAATGGTTGACCTCAGGTGACATGAGTAAAAGATTACACGCAGGTAAGGCAGCTATGAACGGCGTCCTCGCAGTGCTCCTCGCACAGAAGGGCTACACTGGCCCATCAACCATATTCGAGGGAAAATACGGTCTACTCTCTACACACACAAACAGCTACGACCTCTCAAGGTTGACAGAGAGACTTGGAGTCGAGTATAAGATGCTGGGATGCAAGTTCAAGCCATACGCGTGCTGCCATGAACTATGCCCACCTATTAGCCTCGCCCTTCAAGCCCAAAAAGAGAACGGAATTAAGGTAGAAGATATCGAGAAAATAAGAATCGGCCTAAACCACATCACAGCTGAAAACCAGCTAAAAGTAGCCGAGACCCCACTGCATGCCCAGAACCACGCAGCCGTAGCGGTTGCAATAGCTCTAGTTAATGGCAGAGTGTTCATGAAAGAATTTTTCGAATGCTATGGAGATCCCAGAGTGATTGAACTCGGCAAGAAGATAGATGTCTACTGCGACCCAGAGATAGACGAGGTGTTCCCAACGAAGATCGGGACAAGATTAGAGATTATTACAAAAGATAACCACTATCACATGTTTGAAGAAGATAAGCAACCAATACCACACAGCTTCATCAAAGAGAAATTCAGCGTATTGGCATCATCGCAATTACCAGGGAAAAAAGTTGAACGGATAATTAATGAGATTGATACATTGGAAAACCTAGAAAGTATAACCAAATTATCCAATCTAATTACATAAGCATCCCAAGCCTCGCGTGCAATCGATTTTAAAACGATTTTTATGTATAAATTTTTATTTTTGATACATGATATTATTTGTGGCGTTTAGATTGGATAACAACTTAACTGTAATTGTGATTATTTCAGGTTTAATTATCTTACTTCTCTATGGTATTTATAGGACATTCTCCAAGCAACCTAAAAAAACAGTTGCTGAGAGTACACCCAGTATCGTGGAAAAACAAGCGCAGATAAAACCAGAGTCCACAGCTGGAGTAAAAGAGCCGCCAGTAGCAGAACCTATTCAAAAACCTGAAGAATCCATTCAGAAGCAACCAGAACCTGAAACCTTTGCATCAGATACAAGTCAGCCAGCATCAATTGCTGAGGTAATAAAACCTCAACCTGTGGAACCTGTCCAAAAAGAGCCAGAACCTGAAACCATCGTATCAGATACTAGTCACCCAGCATCGGTTACTGAGGTAATAGTTTCCCCTACAGAACAATCGCCTAGCGTTCCAACAAGAAAATCTGAGGCTTTATTGGAGCCCGCGGAGAAGCAGACTGTAGAGCAGGGTTCACGAAGAAAAAAGAAACCGGCCATTGCAGAAAGGTCTCTTAATATACAGAAGA
>CAZIAF010000243.1:0-2880 GCA_964537625.1 uncultured Candidatus Bathyarchaeia archaeon | reverse complement strand
TACAAGCCCCCAACATTTCTGGATGCACGCGGTTGTAGTCTAGCCTGGTAGGATAGCTGCCTGCCACGCAGCCGACCCGGGTCCGAATCCCGGCGACCGCACCAAATCCTCTATAATGAGTTCATTCGACGAGTCTGACATCCTTTAAGGAACCATGGAGTACCTCCAATGCGCCCTTCGGTTTCCCCGTCTTCGAGTCCTTGACCCGTCTATAGATTCCCCAGGCTGTGCCGGTACTCCAGAAACATTGGAAACTGTTCGTATGTATCTTGGGGGTGAAACTGATCTTGTTATCTGTGACGTCGCATCGAAAACCGGATAGAGCCAGTAGGACCCCCCAACTCGCCATGCTTCTAGCGTAGTGGTGACCGCACTCTACCTCGTTCCACGGGTTACGTTTGATCCCATCATATCTGTCGCGGACTGCCTTAACTACGGCGAGCCCTTCGTCGATGAGCCCCTCCATGATAAGGTGAGCAGCAACTTGATACTCGATCCCCGTCCATACCTCGTGGCTGTAGGGGAAGGGTATCCTCGGTCTACCACCTTCTGGCCATGTACAGGTGAGTAGCCCCGCCTCCTCGTTGAGAACGTAGGTGCGCTGGCAATTATCGTGATGAGTAAAATCGGTTAGAAAGTTGTTATTGAAGACGGCGGAGATAGCTTTTTTGACCTTCTTCGGTGGGAGGATGTAACCGAGACCCATAAGGTGAGCATTCGCCTGACCGAGGAGTTGGTCGGCGAGGCAACCGGTACCGTGCTGATACTTGTAAGCGTCAACGTTCTCGAGGCGCTGGATATAGTATTCACCGTTCCATAGAAGCTTGTCCAACTTCCTGCCCCCCATGGCGAAGAGGCGGCTGTAGCGTTCAGCCGCATCGTAGTCGCCCACTGCCTCAGCCATCTTAAACGCCGCTTTCAGCGCGGCGAGATATATGGCACCTGTGAGGGGGTTGGGGCCGTAGAACTGGATGTCGTATGTGTTGTGTTGGCGTCCATCTGTAACGCCGTCCTCATCTGGGTCCCAGGTCATAATACTGTATTCGAGGGAAAGTTTAACCTGAGGCCAGAGACCAGTCATCCAACCAGTGTCGCCACTGATCTTCCACTCACGGTAAACGCGTGAGATACTCCCCAACTGACCATCGCTGGCGGGGTCGGCTGTGTCCCAGCTAATATGGCCGGGGAAGACGTTGGAGGCGCGGAAGTTCATCCTGCCATCCGGACCTGTCTCTAAACGGAACTCGGTCTCACGCATGGAACGTTCAAGGCTAGGGAAGAGATACGCTAACGTCTGCTCGTAGTTCCACACGTGTGTGCAGCTTCCGCTACAGCAGCCAGCGTTATCGAAGCAGCCCTCATAGGCGAGGAAGGTTCCGTCCTCAAGCCAGAAGCAGGTATTGCTCCGAAGAGCAGCGATGTTTGCTGATGCCGCTTCGAGTACCTGGACTGGGAGTGTGCTGTCGAAAAGAGCGTTGTGGAACGCACGGGTCATGCCGTCGAGGTGATCCCAGGTTTCCGAGACGTACCGGGCGACCTCCCAAGCGTCATCGAACCGTACAACATACCTATTCCTGACGGTCTCATATTCTCCACCGCAGTCACAACACCTCTGGTTCCAGTTTCTGATCCTATTCGGGAAATACCAAGTGAGTATGAAGCGGAATCGTTTCTCTTCTCCGGGTTGAATCCTCTCTATGACCCCTAAACTGGCGGAGTCGGTCTTTCCCTCCTCCGAGGCCTCAGTATAGCCGAGGTCGGTGAGCTCACCGTCTTGGAGATCATCCCAGTACTCGCGAAGGAGGTCCCACCAACCGCTGCGGAGCCAGTGGCGCTTGTAAGTGGTATTTGCGTTAGTGGTGGCGATTGCTAGACTCCCATGGAGGATATGATCCTCTTTATGTTTTTTTGACCAGAGGTATTGACCGGTTATTCCCTGCTCCCTACGAAGCTCGTTTACATTACCGCCGAAACCTTCACTCTTTAGGGCGCCGAATTGATCGAGCCCCGTAAAACCGATGACATTGGTTAGGCTACCGACTACAGATACGTTAAGGGGATCAGAACCTGTGTTCTTGACAGTATAGGTGAGAATGGCTGCTGGAAGGCCTGAGTCGTCGGGTTCATGAGGAATTAGGGGAGTGTAAGCCTCCAGCGTGACTCGAATTGGGAGCTCGTCGTCCCAAAGATCTACCCAGCAGAAGGGATACTCTCCCCGCATGCTACTGTGGGTAAATCGGGGCAACCCGGCGGTGGTGCTTGGATGGAAACCGTGGCTCTCGGGAAAGGGGGGTACAAGTCTGGACTCCAGAACCCGTGTTTCCACCCGCCCTTTATGATTCACGGCTATGCTGAAGAAGCAATAAGGGAGCCTCTGTCCCTTCGCGGATCGGTTGAATATCTCCCAGTCACGTAACTCGCCTCTACTACCTATACTAAAGTTACCAGTGCCGATGCCTCCGAGGAGGAATGCAACCTGGGTTGCCTCAGGACCGTACCGCCGCTGTGAGCCCAACTCTCTGAGCTTCTTCTTTTTGTAGGGGAACCTAACCATGAAACCACTAGTTGAGGCTCCGCCGAGGTGCTAGAAAATACTTGCCCGGGATGAAACCATTAAGGCTGTGATGATGCATCTCTAACCATGGTTAATGCTGTTTGGGCGGGGGTTTACCCAGCGCTCTGCACTGTGACGGACATGCATGGCGACTTTGATGAGAGGGGAATGCGGGCTCAGATCAAGGCTAACATCGGGTGGGGCGTCGATGGCGTATGTTCCACCATCATCGCCGGGGAGTTTTACAAGTTTAGCGAAGTTGAGAGAATGCGGATCGCGGAGACTGTTGTCGACGAGGTTGATGGTCGGGTCCCAGCCCTCGTAGG
>CAZIAF010000242.1:0-2888 GCA_964537625.1 uncultured Candidatus Bathyarchaeia archaeon | reverse complement strand
GGTCGAAACCCTGTAGCAAAGACGGGAAAACCCATCTCTTCGATCTGCTTTACATCACGGGCTAGTCCGTCTATTACAGCACCTGTCGCTCCAAGACCCCTAGCAGCGGTTGAGAGAAGCTCCCCCCAGAGCGCTGCGGAAGTCGAGCCGTTCGAAGCAACAACCATGAGGTCGTCGCCCTTCAGGGAATCGATCCCCTCAAGCTGCAACTTGAATGTGTCCTGCTCCGGCTCGTGCTGGTCGACCATGAGCATCGTTTGCGCCCACCCGACGACCTTTGCGCCGGGGTAGGCGGGGCGGATCCCCTGAGACATGCACTGGTTCCTTATACCCATTCCATCGAGCATATCGCTCAGTAGGCTGGCGTTTAGCTTCTCCCTGATCAGAGCCAAATCGACTTTCGCTTTCTTAACTAAGGTAATCAGAATAACGATGCAGCTACAGGAGCGCACGCACGAAAAATATCGGCCCAAATCTTTTTAGGGGTACTGAATTTCTAGGAAAGGGACACGCGGTGATTGCATGGAGAAGAAGCAATGGTACACGAGAGACATTTATGAACTACTGAGTGATCTAAAAACCAATGAGAATGGCATCACATCCTCCGAAGCCAAGGCAAAAATCGAGCAATACGGCTACAACGAACTCGTTGAGAAGAAGCGGATAACCCCACTTCAGATACTGCTCAACCAGTTCAAGGATATCTTCGTCATAATGCTCCTCGCAGCCATAGTCGTCTCGGTCGCCATCGGATGGTACAAGAGCGGCGGCGAGGAGTCGATAAACGAGTATATCGATGCCATAACCATCGGTCTCATTGTTGTCCTAAACGCGGCGGTCGGCTTTGTTCAGGAGTATCGCTCAGAGAAGGCGATCGAGGCTATGAAGAAGCTCCAGGCCCCGCGCGCACACGTACTGAGAGACGGTAAACCAATCGTACTGGCAGCGAGGGAGGTAGTCCCCGGTGACATCCTGATCCTGGAAGCCGGCGACCACATCCCAGCAGATGCCGTGCTGATAGAGTCGACCGACCTGATGACTGCGGAGGCGGCTCTCACGGGTGAGTCCTCGCCCGTCAGCAAGAAGCGCGGCGTGATGTCCGAGAACACGCCTGTGGCCGACAGGAAGAACATGGTGTACATGGGGACCTACGCAACATATGGGCGCGCCAAGGCGGTCGTAACCGGGACGGGTATGACTACCGAGTTCGGAAAGATCGCAGAGCTCGTCCAGAGCGTTGAGGAGGAAGACACCCCCCTACAGCAGAAGCTGGAGAGCTTCGCGACCAAGCTCGGTAAGATCATCATCGGCATCGTCATACTCATCTTCGTAGTCGAGATCTTCAGGAGCGGCCTCGGAATCGAGTCGATCCTCGACTCCCTAATGGTCTCTGTGTCACTAGCAGTATCGGCGGTCCCAGAGGGCCTACCGGCTGTCGTCACGATCTCGCTCGCACTCGGTGCGAGGGAGCTGGCGAAGAGGAACGCGGTTCTTAGGAAGCTCTCGTCCGCTGAGACGCTCGGCGCCGTCACAGTAGTCTGTTCGGACAAGACGGGTACCCTGACGAAGGGAGAGATGACAGTGCGCGAGATCTACGTCGACCACGACACGATAGAGGTCACCGGCGTAGGTTACGAGCAGAAGGGCGAGTTCCTCCTCAACAGCAAGAGCCTGAAGAAGGGGGAGAAATCCGGTCTAGACCTTATCCTGAGGGCCTCGACTCTATGCTCCAACGCAATCCTCGATGGGACAAAGGTCATCGGCGATACCACGGAGGGCGCGCTTATCGTTGCCGCGGCGAAGCTCGGGCTGAACAAGCCTGAACTGGACAAGGAGGCGCCACGCGTCAACGAGATCACTTTCTCCTCTGAGAGGAAGAGGATGTCCACCATTCACAAGCACGAGGGAGATACCCTCGTCTGCAATGTCAAGGGCGCTACAGAGCTCGTGCTCGAACGCTGCTCGGCGGTTATGGTGAACGGAAAATCAGTGACGCTCACCAACGAGAAGAGGAAGGAGATACTGCAGGCAAACGAGAGAATGGCGCAAAAGGCGCTGCGCGTCCTCGGCGTCGCGTACCGCAACCTCCCCGACTCGAAGGTCGACGAGCTCAGCGAGGACGAGATCGAGTCGACGCTCACATTCATCGGACTCATAGGCATGATCGACCCGCCTAGGGCGGAAGTCAAGGACGCCGTCAGGAAATGCGACGAGGCGGGCATCAAGACGGTGATGATTACCGGCGACCACAAGCTGACCGCCGAGGCGGTAGCGAAGGAGCTCGGAATTCTCAAGGAGGGCAAGGTCCTGACGGGCGCCGAACTCGACGCTATGGATGACGAGACCTACCAAAAGATCGTCTCGGACGTCAACGTCTACGCCAGAGTCTCGCCTGAGCACAAGATCAAGATAGTAAGAGCCCTGAAGGCGAAGGGCAACATCGTCGCCATGAGCGGCGATGGCGTAAACGATGCCCCCGCGCTCAAGCAGTCCGACATCGGCATCGCTATGGGCATCACCGGCACCGACGTCACTAGGGAGGCATCTCACATGGTCCTCGCCGACGACAACTTCGCCACAATCGTCAGCGCGATCGAGGGTGGCAGAACTATATATGATAACATTAGGAAGTTCACATTCTTCCTTATGCGGTGTAACTTCGACGAACTCGCCATCATAGGCGTCTTCGCGCTAGCAGGTCTGGAGCTACCCCTCACTGCAGCCATGATTCTATGGCTCAACCTCGTCACGGACGGAGGACCCGCCCTCGCGCTGACTATGGACCCGCCGCAGAAGGACGTAATGCAGCGCCCGCCACGCGACCCCAACGAGGGAATTCTCCACGGCAGGATGGCTTCGATAATCGTGACCTTCATACTGCAGCTCTC
>CAZIAF010000241.1:1328-2909 GCA_964537625.1 uncultured Candidatus Bathyarchaeia archaeon | reverse complement strand
TGAGGGTGTCGATGTTGGGGCTGATCTCCTTCAGCTTCTGCATGTTGTAGTAGGTCTGCCAGCCCTCCTTTCCGACTATTGCGATTATCTGTTGTATGGCGTCCGCCTCCCCCTTCGCACGGGCGATCTGCGCTCTTGCCTCTCCCTCCGCCTCGATGAGCACTTTCTGTGCTGTCGCGTTTGCGAGGATGAGCATACTCTTCCTCTGGTTCTCCGCCGTCACGACCGCCTGCTGGGCGGCTACAGTAGACTGGAGCTCGTCGACGAGCCTCTTTGGGAATGCGACGTTCTTTAGGTCGACCTCGACGTTGATGATGGCAACCTTGAGGGACGGCTCATCTTTCAGTGCTACCCTGATGGCT
The DNA here is from genome assembly GCA_964537625.1 of uncultured Candidatus Bathyarchaeia archaeon. Taxonomy (GTDB): domain Archaea; phylum Thermoproteota; class Bathyarchaeia; order TCS64; family TCS64; genus UBA8941. Next base: position 2,547 of record CAZIAF010000241.1, on the reverse strand, counting down.
TCCTGGATCTGGGTCGCGAGCTCGATGCGCTTGTCCTTGATCTCAATCCAGCTATAGTTCTTAGTTATGCCCTTCGTGGTCTCGGATGTTATGCTGTTGATCGTCGTGAGCTCCCAGTTCATGGCTGGGTAGCTCTGGTAGAGGGCGGCGGCCTTGTTTACGTCTATTCCGAAGCGGACAACGACATCCATCGAAACTTCTATGCCCTCAGTACTGAAACACATGAGGCTCTTGAAGTCGGCGTTGGGGTCGGTGTCGCTGAGGACTAGGTACTGAGTCGAGTAAGGGACCTTAACAAAGCTCTGATATGGTAGCTTGAGGAACCAGCGGGGGCCAACCACCGGGTTGCTAACGGTCCCGCTCAGCGGGTCAACGATAAGGGCAACATCACCGACTCCTACACTGGCCCCCGAGAGGAGAGCAACGACTCCTGCAAGAATCACGATGACGACTATTGCCGGAATGATCACCGGGAACTTGGGATACCTATACTCTGTCAAACTTCCACCTTCAGTTTGAGTATTGTATTATTCCCCTGGTGTTAAGGATGCTGCTTTTCATAGTCGCATGTTTTAATGGGCGTTTCAGCTTGTGTTATCCCATGGACCCGGTCTCGTATTTGATACCCGCCGTCTTGGCATTCCTCGCTGGGCTGCTCTATCTCGGCTACCTCGTCGTTCCCCCCCTCCGCATGAGCTCGTATCTGATGTACACATGTTTCATAGTCTTCACCACGGGATTCTCGATCTACGTTAGCTTCTGGGGGAGCTGGACGGAGATACTGATCTCCATCGGGTTATCTATGGCTGCCTTTCTCGGTGGTTACGTCGTCATGGCCGCGAGGGTGCTCGCCTCCGATGAGAGTCGGGTCATCCCGCCGATCAGACGCCATAAAGGCGACGTAGGTCTAGGCCATACAGCTGTGGTCTACTTCACCCACGGGGAATCCCCGACCTACGCCCCAAAAAACTGGATCAAGCAGTTCAGAGAGTTCGACGATCAGGGGATAGTCTTCGTCCCTTGGCTAGTAAGACCCCTCTTCCTATACAACCTCAGGAACCGTTACCTAAGGGTGGGGAAGAGCGACCACTATATGGTCCATATACTCCGGCTCAGGGAAATAGAGCAGGAGTACCGGCGTTCCGGCGACGAGTCCACGCGATTCTACCTGAGCTTCCTCGATTACGACCCCCGCCCAGATGAAGCAGTTATTCAGGCA
>CAZIAF010000241.1:0-1228 GCA_964537625.1 uncultured Candidatus Bathyarchaeia archaeon | reverse complement strand
TAGGTCATGGTCAACCGGATGAGTGGGACAGGGAATTCGCCACAGAGACGCAGCAGGAGACCGATTTCAAGGAGAGCATAATTAGGGCCTTCGTCGAGGATGGATACAGGTCGGAGAATCTCGGCATGGCTTGGATGGAGTTTAAGGAACCGAAGCCCGCCCCGAAGATAATGGAGCTCCTCGGTCACGGCGTCGAGAGAATTCTATTCTACTCAGCATCAATAAGCGCCGACGCGATCCATAGCCAGTGCGACGTCCCCGACCTCGTGTACGCGGCCGATGTGCCGGATGAAGTCAAGTTAGTGAACATGGGGGCTTGGGACAACAACCCCCTCACAATTAAGGCGATCAAGGAAAGAATAGACGCCGTCAAGTAGACATCTTACCTCGCTCCTCGGTCAGCTTGTCCCTCCAAGTAGTGTATATCTCACCCGTGTAGAGGATGTTCAGGTAGACCGACTCGAAAAATTCCTCCCCCTCTATCCTGGCCTTCAGCTCCTTCAACTCCTTCATGCTCCTCGTCCACGTCACGAGGAGGTGTTCCTCCGGGAGGTTGCTAAAGGTCATTGCATATAGTAGGTTTGGTAGGTACCTTCTCGTCAAGTCTTGTTGGTCGAGTTTGACGCCGGGGCCGGTCCTCACGTGGAAGATGGTCAAGATGTCGTCACCCTTATCGGGATACCATCTGAGGCTAATATCGATGTAGTAGTTTCGGATCATGTCGTCTAGGTGGCGTCGAACCGTCTTAGCCGAGGCGTTCACAGCCTCTGCGATCTCCGCGAGGGGCTTACGGGAGTCGTCCTTAAGCTGGTAAATTATCTGCCAGTCAAGGGCATCGAAGGGCTCATCTGATTTAGGGGGTGTTGTGGCTCCCCACGTGATGAAGCCGATCTTCGGCTTGGGTATCTCTGCGGCCCCTCGAACAAACTCGGCGACCCCCTCCAGCTCATCGATGCTTCTGATATAGCAGCCAATGTAGAGGTAGTTCCCGCTCGCGACAGCCACCCAGTAGACAGAGTCGTTATATGAGAGCCTCTTCATGGCGTCTGAGATAGGGTTCGCCCGGGACTGGCCGTGTATTATCACGTCGTAGGCCCCCAGTGCATACAAGCTGGGCTTCGCCGTGAACCCCTCCACGATACCCTTCTCTATTAGGTTCTGGAGACGCTTATGGACGGCGTTGACGGACAGGTGGAGCCGCTCCGCGAGGACCTGATAAGGCGTCCGA
>CAZIAF010000240.1:0-2915 GCA_964537625.1 uncultured Candidatus Bathyarchaeia archaeon | reverse complement strand
CCGTCAACTGGTGACATTCCAAATGGGAGCAACCACTGTAATGGGTCATGTAGGCGTAGAGTCTCAGAAAGCTTCTGAGGCCAATATCGAGTCTCTCGAAGAAACCTGGCTCGAGGGTTGAGTTGATCAGGTAGTCTAGAGCATTTTTCCTTTTCACCACGGAGTAGAGAAGATCACCCGCGTCGTTTGCTACCCTGTTGTCCTTGACTCTGAGTTGCTTGAACGTCTTTTTGAGGGCAGCGTCCTCATTCATACCCTTGATCTCAGCCCAGCTGAGGGCTTCAAGGGCTACGATCCAAGCTTCACTCAAAATAGTCATTGATCTATGTGGAGGCGTGTCATATAATATTGGAGGTAGAATAAGCGCATCGAATAGGTCCAACTCATGCGACGCTCGTAAACAATAAAGACCTAACAACTACTAATAGCATCATGGACGCAGTGAGTGGAGATAATATGTTTCAAGGTGAGTTACTCATAAACGAACAATTACTGTGGACTGGGCAGCCTGTAAGAAGCGTATTATTTACACGTTCAGATGGCTTAATTATTCCATTCAGCATTCTCTGGGGAGGTTTAGCAATTTTTTGGGAGATTAGCGTTGTCTATTCTAAGGCATCCATAGTTTTAGTTTTACTTGGAATACCCTTCGTTTTGATTGGATTATACTTGCTTTTTGGGAGATTCGTCTATAAATATATTCAGAAAAAGGGGACTTATTACGCTGTAACGAACCAGAGGGTGTTAATTAAAACTCATTTATTTAAAAGTATTCAAGCCGAGTATATTAGTCAAATCCCGATAATTAATAAAACTGTTCGTAGAGACGGCATAGGCACTCTCCGGTTTGGGCATACATCATACATGATTTCAATTTATGGGAATACTGGAATAGACTTCTTTGGTTCGGACCACGGCAGAGATGTACCGACCTTTTATGATATTAAGAACGTTGATGAGGTTTATCGGCTAGTAAATGATTTGAGGGCAAAAAAGTAGATTAAGATAATAACCTTTTTCGTTGCTGTTAGAAGAGAGTTAAGAAGATGTCTAACTACCCCATCGCCTGAAAAGATCGTGTTCCACGCCTAACTGATCAAACATTTTACCAACTATAAAATCAATCAAGTCGCTTATCTTCTCCGGATTGTGGTAGAATCCTGGCATAGCCGGGAGCACCGTTACCCCCATTCTACTAAGCTTAGCCATGTTCTCGAGGTGGATCGCGTGAAGAGGAGTTTCACGTGGTACTATCATCAAATGCCTCCCTTCTTTAAGCTGAACGTCAGCCGCACGGCTCACGAGATCATCGCAGTATCCGGAGGCTAAGGCGCCGATTGTCTTCATGGAGGCTGGGACGATCACCATAGCATCAATTTTGAACGAACCGCTCGCTATTGGCGCGGCTAAGTCTTGAGGAGAGTACATTTTCGAAGCGAGAGCGGACCAGTTCACTTTTCCTAGCTCGTATTCTGCAACCTTCTCCGCTGCACTGCTGACAACAAGGTGAACCTCTAGCTCCTTCTCTTTAGCCACCTCGAGGAAACGTTTGCCATATATTATTCCGCTTGCGCCGGTTATCGCCACTATCAGACGCATATTTTAACACCGCTTGATGAGGACAAACTAGCTTAATATCTTTCCCAGACTAGAATATAGTATTTCTTGGAGATGCGCGCTTAGCAGATGAGATAGTAGCTATTGTTTTTATTCGTCTCCAAGGAGCTCATCTTCCTCATGCATTAGTACTCCTATCCTCCTTTCCCACTTCTTATAAAACTGATGCTGCTTCCACGAGTTCAAGAGATTAAAGGATAGACCGATTATAATGGCGAGATAAATAACGGATTCGATAAAGTCCCCGCGTCGAAAGTGCAGCACTATGAGACGGGGCGTAAGGAGCAATATTAGGAGCGTTGACACGACTATCGTTATCAAGCTGCCCGTCCTGAATCCATCCCAGGCTTCACTGATCTCAAAGAGAAATTCATGAAGTGACCGTATAGGAAGTTTCCGCTCCTTCTTTTCCTCGCTCATCATTTCATCCTCAACCACACCTTTTTTAAAACGTGTGCACCATTGGTCTACAGCAGGCTCCCAAGTGCGTTTTTAAGCCGATCATAAACATCTCTACCATTTTTCGTGATTTCGAGGCCTTCATCAGATTCAAACATATAGCCTTTGTTAACCAGATAGGCCACATGTTTCTGATAATCATCGTAGCTGAGGGTAGTCGCCTTTCTCCAGACGTGTGTTCTCGGCTGTGGCTTGGGATTATAGTATAGGTGCTCCAGGATCTCGAACCTTATCTGAACGGATCCCTTCCTCGCACCAGGCATGATGATCTCAGAATCATTTATTGGGTGTAGGTTATATTATTTGAGTTGTTTAGGTTCATTTTCCCATTTTCTTTTATGTTTTTGGAGGTTAGTCGGTGCTTTGTTTCTTTATCTCTTCGTTCTCATCGGTTGTTATCTCAAGTTTCTTTATCCCGAGGTCCTTCATCGCCTTCAGCAGCTCAGCTTCAGTGAGGTTCTCAGCTGGTTTGCCGACTTTCTTCTCAAGTCTAGCGATATCATCGTTGTGTAGCTTGTAGGCTATTCCCCCGAGTAGTAATATGGTTGCAGTTCCGATGAGGAACCTTCTAAAGAATAATCCTCTGATAAACCTCCTTCTGCCTAGGAATGGACGTCTCCTCCACATACAGGTCACCTATTTTTTCTGCTAAGATTCTATTAAGAATATAGTCAAGCAGTTGCCTTTGGCGTGATGTTCCATGGGAGAAGCGCATTAGCATTCCCCACCTTATATGCAAAGTATACGGTCGCCGTGTACTTGTTTGCATACTCGAGTCTAAGAGCTTGTATCGTAATCGTTTGCCCGACAAGGCCTTTGAGAAGGTCCTCCCTCGAAAC
>CAZIAF010000239.1:0-2974 GCA_964537625.1 uncultured Candidatus Bathyarchaeia archaeon | reverse complement strand
TGTTTGAGTCGTAGGTTGAGTCCCAGGATCACCTCTGGGATCTCGGAGTCGTATAGGCGATGTCTCCTCTCAGACAATGGTACCATTCTTCTTATGGTTTGCTGAAGTATATGACCTTATAGTTTCTACGGGGGGAGGGTTTTAGGTGTGTTTGTTTCGGAGTGTCGGGGTTAGTTAATTGGTACCATTATTGCTTATGTTGGTTTGATGCTGGCGTTTTATTTTTTTACGAAGTTTTAAGAGTGCATTCATAAGAATTGAAGAATAATGGTACCATATTCAGTGTTATGGAATGGTTCCATTGTTTGTGACTGATTGAATATTAGTATGCGCATGAAATTAATGATTAATCACTTGGATTGGAGAATGGTACCATAATTGTAAACGTTCTTTGATGGTGACTGGTAGCTTCGGTGACTCTGCTACGACTGGTGGCTTGGCTGGCTTCATCTTGGCTACCCTCAGCTGTATTACATTGGTGATGTCTGCCGATGTCTTTGCGATGTCTTTTTTCATGTCTGTCGATGTCTTTTCCGTGTCCGCTGATGATGCGTGCCCGTGTATGTGTGCCGATGTTAGCCCATGTGCGCCCATGTGTGCCGATGTCTTAGGGTTGACATCATCAGTACTATTGCTGTGTAGGGGCCTACCCTCCTGAATATCCCCGTCCTCATTGTTATTATTCATGGATGAGTTATCAACAGCAACATCGACATCATCAGCATCAACAACATCGGAACCGCCGTCATCAATAAGAGGTACAGCCACACCCTTGCTCAGCAGATATTCTTGCACACGCTCATCCAATCGGATAATTGCTTTGGGAAGTACTGGCTTCTGTGTAATACGATTACATTGTTTGTTGTACCACTCCACTATCATTCATATGGTGTTCAATGGAGACATGACGTGTACATTCTTGAAGTTGTTTTTATGGAGTGCTCTCTGTTTAATTGGAAGGGTAATGGTACCCTAATTCAGTGTTAAGGAATGGATCCATTGTTTATTACTGACTAAATTACGCATGCAAACAAATTGCCACTCATGCTAGATTGTGAAATGGTACCATAAGTGTAAGCGTTATTAAATTTACTGATGTGTGTACGACCTTGAAAAGTAATGGAAGCAATAATTCAAACTCGAATTTTTTTAAAAAAGAGATTTGTGATCTGGAGTTTATGGTGCTACTAATCGTACATAGTCGATTTGACAAGTTGCGCGCGTACGCGCATAACCAAGATGGACATGTTGTCGCAGTGTTTAGTCACAGGGTTCAGGGTCTCTGAGTAGGCTTCCGCAGGTGCAGTGGATGCTTCCGCTGTTCCTCGGCCTGACTAGGCTGCTGCACTCGACTTCGACGACCTCTACGCCGATGGATTCGAGCCACTTCGTATTCCTAGGGTTGCCGACTGGCACCATTATCTTCATGGGCTCCAGCACGATCCCAGTGTTTGGCCCAATCTTCGCCCCATGGGTGTCGGTGTAAACGAGTTCATCTGGGGGCTTGATGAATTTCCAGTTCATCGTGTTCTTCAACCACTCCGTAAGGTGCGGGTCGAACCACGCGGGGTCGCCCACGCTTGTGTGGCGGTCGATCATCGCGTAGTCGATGGTTCCCTTGCTGGCTCCGTAGCCGGGGCCCATCTTTACGTCGACCTCGGGGTCCTGCAGCTTCACTATCCGGGCGTACTGCTCATGGCCAAACTCATTCGCATTCGAGATGACGGGGTCGGATGTGTTGCCCCTAGGAAAATGCACATCTATGAAGAGGTGTTTCTCATCGAGCCAGCCGCATGAGCCACCCTCAACCATGCCATCCCCCATGATGAAGCCGACGACTGGGCAACCTATCTCCGCGAGCGTCTGATACGTGGGCACCTCCTCCCCCTTCCTGATCCAGTCATACATCCTCAGAATGATCTGCCCGTATACGGCGGGGTGGCAGACATCGTCGGTGTAGATGGCTTTGACCTGATACGGCGGATCGAATGGGTCGGGCTTCCTGACGACGACGCGGATGCCCTCGTCCCTGTAAGCTTTGACGAGGTTCTCATGGTGCTCAACCATCTCGTTGAGATCAGGCTTGAAGGTCATCCTCCAAGCCGCTAGGCTATCATCGTATGGGGGCCATGGCGTCTTCTTGGAGACGCTGAGAAACTCTTTCCCGGGTCTGTGGACGAGAACGGTTTGAAGCTTACCTATGGTTGTGTTGGCCTTCCAGCCGCTTCCCCAGTATTTTGGCATCTCCTCCCCGAAGTCGCTGTGGATCTGGGGGTGTAATTTGTTGTATATGTTTGTGAGTTCTCTGATGTTTTCCCTGCTGTTGCTCTGAGACATGGCTTAGACTGGCTTGTTGAGGTAAAAACGGTTTTCCTAGAGGCGCGAGTCAAGAAGGTACAACGTCACTTAGATAGGACCATCATCCAAGGCTTTGATGGGTATTGCTTGGAATGCACTCATTCATCTATTAACTATTTTTGCCACGGTGAATGGCCAACTCGTACAAGATCATTAAACTGATCGACAGAGCGGATAACACAACGGGTATTGCTTCCAAGCTTGTACGATCAGCTATTGTGCCCGCTATGCTTGGGATAACACCTATTCCAATGCCCGCAGCTGCCAACACGAACCCGATAGCGTTTGCGCCGTGTAGTGGTCCAAGTTGTTCCTGCAGGTTAGTGACCATCAGCGCCCAAATAGGGGCTAATGTGAAGCCATAAACGGCCAGTAAAATGAAGGAGGCATTTGGGATAGGGTTGATGATTAGTAAGGATGTCGCTGCGATAAGTGACACCGCGCAGACGCGGATGAGGGTGCGAGGCTTAGTATACGCTAAGGCAAAGCCGAAGAATATGCGCCCGACAGTGAAGCTGGCTTGCAGAATCACCAGCCAAGTTCCTGCAGTAGCCGCGTCGATGCCGCGAGCCTTGTTAAATAAAGGGAAAATCCACTGGGTGGCAACCCCCTCGAG
>CAZIAF010000238.1:0-3020 GCA_964537625.1 uncultured Candidatus Bathyarchaeia archaeon | reverse complement strand
TATGAGTGGAATCTTGGGTTAGTTTCGCATGAATGGACACAAAATCGGATAACTTGAGTAGCTCCACTAAGTGGTGCCATTGACTCCGCCCCCTCTCTCATCAGGAAGAAGGCGATAATAACTGCCATTATCACGTAACCAGAGATTAGGAGAAGAAAGATGCCTGAAATCGATATAATCTTATGTGACTCCCTCCCCAGGAGAGCGCGTATAACGTGGCCGCCATCGAGCTGCCAACTCGGGATCAGGTTGATGAATGTGACTAAGCAGCCGACCCAAGAAGCAAAAGCAAGTGGGTGCAGGATAAGGACGCTATCGGTCGACATGGGCTTTAAGAGGTTTGAGAGTAACTGTAGTGCAACTGGCATCGGTATCTGTTGGAACCTTATTTCAGGGTAAGTGGCTATCCATTTCGTCACCTCGCTCAGAGGGACAGTGAAAGAGAGTAGGATCCCCATGATGCCTACAAAGAGCGAGGCAACGAAGCCGAAAAAGGGGCCACTCATTCCAAGGTCAAATAGGTCATCCCGATTCGTGGGGGGCTCATCTTGGCTGATCACTGCTCCGAAGGTTCCACCGAGCCCTGGAGGCGCAGGTATGAAGAACGGCCATGATGCTCTGATCCCCCGTTTCTCTGAGGCCAGCTTATGGCCCATCTCGTGAATACCGAATACGGCTATTATTCCGAGGGTGAAGATGATGGCGTTGAGGATGACCGGCGTCCCCTCCATCATTGACTTAGTGAAGACAGGGTTGTTACTCCTCAGGTAGCCGTCGATGAATATCGTGCATACTGTCGCTGCGAACAGTAGCTGGTTCCTTCGAGTGCCTTTTTTCACTTCCACTAATCTTGGGGTTAATGTCACATAGTACCTACCCACGATCCACCTGAACTCAGCGAGATATCCTGCAGTACGAAGCCTGTCAGCCAGCTCCCTGAAGGCGTTCTTTAGAACGATAGCCTTCTCCCCCGGTTTCTTGGGGATGACAATATAGTTAGGAGTATTACCATCTCTGAACTTGTCCTCTACTGTGAAGAGTTCCTCCACGAGACCGTCGACCTCTGGGCTCACAAGGAATTCCTCAGACAAGTACTCACCTATTTGTTCTCAAACTTGTTACCCTAAAAACCCTTGGAAGCTTGTGTTTCGATTCGTTTAAATCCCGGTTATTCGGAGGAAAAGGAGATCCGGGATTGAGCCAAGGCTATACTTTGAGAACGTTCACTGTGGAAGACCTGAACAGGGTCATGGGGATCAACTTCGAGTGCCTTCCGGAGAATTACAGCAGCAGTTTCTATAGGGAACTGTTCAGCCGTTTTCCCGAAACCTTCATTGTTGCCGAAGCTGATGGCAATATCCAAGGCTACACAATGTGTAGGGTCGAGCGTGGCTTCAGCAAACTCCGTACACTTAGCCCAGCACGGCTGCTCCACGTCGTCTCAATCGCCGTCCGAGAATTATACAGAAGAAAAGGGATGGCTAAAGCCCTCATGTTGGAGGCCATGAAGAGAGGGGCAGCCTTCTATGACGCTTCAGAATGTTATCTCGAAGTCCGTTTAGGCAACGAACCCGCTGTGAAGTTATACGAAGGACTAGCTTTTAGTAAAACTAAGCGAAACTACGGTTACTACCTCGATGGGGAGGACGCATGGGTCATGGCAGTCCAGTTACCGCCAAAGGGGAAGGTTATTTAGCGCCTGATGTGCAAACCTGATCGGTTAACAGCTTGGATGTGGTACTCGTCTCCACCATACTCATCTATGCAGTATCGATCGGACTATTCATAATCTTCGGGAAGTTCACTTTGAAGCTAATAAGACAACACTACGACATCTATCCTCTTCTCTACGACTTTGAGGAAGCGGAAAAAAAGAAGAAAGAACGAACTGATTAATCCAATATTTCTTGATCCGCGATTCCAATAGAGCTTCTCATGCCTGCGACAGGGTTTTCGTTTATCTATTAATCCAAACACGAGCTTCCGAAGCCAGAATAAATCCCATACTCCATCTTGGAGCTGAATGCGCATCCGAGATATGCTGATAATTGGTAAGCATAAACTCTATACCATCGGTGGGATCTACCTATTTCCTTGATAAAGTATTTAGGCGCCCATCCATAATGGCTAAAGACAGCTATGGGGGATAAAACACTCATCCCTTGGAGGGAGGTCGCTAACTGGGGTTGCCGCGCCTGCGGAAACTGCTGTATCGGCTACCGTGTCCCCCTGAAGATGGACGAGTTCGTAAAGGTTGGGAATGCCTGCGGTCAAGGCGTCTTCGAGTATGGAATGGGGAAAGTCTACCTCCGCAATGGACCTGATAGAAGATGCGTCCTCCAACGCCCTCTAATGGATAGATGGATCTGTACGGTCCAAGGATTGAAACCAACTGCCTGTCGCCTCTTCCCATTCCGCATACAGAACAAACCCGTATACCCACGAGGTGACAACAGCTCCTACAAGTTGGGAGATAAGACCTACTATATTTACTTAGACTCAGCCTGCGAGGGAATAATACCTGGACAACCCACCCAAAGATTCGCCACCCAAGTCCTGCCGGAGATCCTAAGAAACGGTCTCGGCATCGCCCAGAAGCAAAAATACTCGACCTCTAAATATATCTCATGGACTCCGCCATGATCCTTTCAGTAGTTGAAATCAACCTAGATTGAAGATGTTAAAAATCATAATAGTAATGACTCATTGTTGATAATCCTAAACAAATTATCATTATCTCTCTTCAAAGAGACATTATTTAATCCAGATAGACAAAAAAAGTTAGTTATTACCAATAACGCAAGGCGTTTTTTTCATCGAATCTGTAACACAGATGGTAAATATCCCAAATATATTGTAATAGAATGCCCAGGTGGGAGCGTCTCAAGGGTCGGAGCAGCGTTCAAGACCCCTATGAGGCGCAGAAACCATGCGGGATGAGCTGCAAGAGGTCCTAGGGGCTTAGGCTCCAAGGATACTACATCCCCCGGTGAGAACACCTGGGCACCTTTATTTCAAAT
>CAZIAF010000237.1:0-3027 GCA_964537625.1 uncultured Candidatus Bathyarchaeia archaeon | reverse complement strand
AGCCAATCATCTACATAGTCGGCGAGTTAGGACGCTTCTTCACTTTTCCGTTCACGTCGATAATCAGAGAGGGTCTTGCGGAAAAGACAGAGAAGATCTTCCTCCCCTTCGAGAAGAGGACGAATATTGGGAAGCTTATCAACATTCTCGAGGACAAAACTAAGGAGAAGGAGAAGCCGAAATCAGACATCGCCCCGGAGCAAGCATCTACAGAAACAACTATGCCACAAAAGAAGGGGTGGAGGCGCTATCTTCAATTTTGAAGCAGACATAAGTAAGGGGATAGATTGCACACTTTTCTGTTAAGTCAATGCCTATCTCTGCCCTCCTCCTAAAAATAACATGACAAGCGCGCACGATTGGGACAGGAATTAAAGCTCTTCGAGATTCGAAGAGGGCACCTAGAAAATGTTATGTTTTCCCCTTATGTCATCTTACTTGTGAGTACAAATACCGAGAACCACATCAACTTGCTACGACAAAGAACCTTTGCGTGGCTTGTCGAAAATGAACTAGAACTCTATGGAGATAAACCATATCCTTTTGGCAATAAAGTTGTTCCTTTGATGGGTGAATTTCTCGAAGGAGAACCATCCAATAAGATAGAGGCTTACGAAAGCGGTAATCGTTCGATCTTGTATAAACATGACGGAGTTTGGTACAAGGCAAAGGGAATCGGTATACCCGTAGGAGTCAGCAGACCAATTATCATGGGGAATAGGATCTATACTTATCAGTTATTTGATGATCCGGGAATGTGCCACAAGTTCATTCTTTGGGGGTTCATGAAAGATAACGAACATCGATGCGAACTTTTTGGGTCTAAAAGGGCAACTAAACTGGGGCAGGAAATCGAAATCATTGGCACGTCTTCATTCTATAATGTTCATTACCTAAGTGTAAAGGACCGTATTGAACTTTTTAACAAACTTAAGAACACCGAGAGAAATGAACTCATGAAACTCTTCAATAAAAGTGACGTAACCTCAGCTTACACAGCCTACTATGTGGTACCGACAGATATTCGTGTTGGTGAGCTTTTCTTCGCCCTTATATTTCCAGAGGTAACAAGAATCATTGACCCTGATCGTATTCGTGATTATGTGAAGTGGCTCGGATCATCATGCGGGTTCCTTCTTAGGGAGTTTCACGACTCAGGCGCTCTTCATGGTACATGGATCGGGTCGAAGCCCACGAGTCTTGGGCTGAAAGATGTTCACTCAAACTCCTACACAGGCAATTATTTGGTTAGCGAGGACCACCTTACTATGTGCGACTTTGACCTATCGAAAGCTATTGATAATGATTCAGAGAAAAAAACTGAAAAATGGGCGCTAATCCACATGGAGAATCCGTTGCATTACGCCGGTAGCTACTCTCCCAAGGATGCTCTTATCCAAGGAATAGCTAAGAAAAACCTGTTCAGGGAGGAACTCGCAAAAGTCTTCGAGAAATCTGTTGACTCTGGATATAATAAAGAAAAATGGTATCTCGAGAGGAAAGAGACGAGGGAAATGCTGGATAATTTTGTTAGAGCCAAAAGAGCTCTATGGGATCTGTACAGCTTACCGAAAAGTCTCGTCGGGCAGATCGACTACGTTGATCACATCGTCGCCACAAAGAGTGTTGATCCGAACAGGATCAAGGAGCTGAGAGCTGAATTCGAGAGTTGTTCTTAGCCACCACCTATGACTACGAGGATTGCTACCTCATCGTATTCTTCGAGAGGCGTTGTTAAAATTTCAGCTGTGGGTATCATCCTTCCATTCAAAGCGACGATTAGAAATCTATTAAGACCCCCAGACTCTTCAAACATCATCTCGTTCACACGATTCCCATAGATCTCCGCCACTCTGTCGAGAGCTTCTCTAAGAGTTTTCGCCGCTACCGCAGCTTTCTTTACTCCTATTTGTTTCGAGATGATGGATGGGAAAAAAATCGTAACCAATTTAGATAAAGGTAGATGTCTCTTCATGTAAAAGTTTTACTGTAAATATAAATCTAATTCCGGAAAAAATGTATTTAAAAAAAGGGGAATTATGATTGCTTACGGCCCATGCTTCTGACTAGGTCGACAACTATCGCCATCGCGACGATGGCAAGTGGCACCCACGCCCATGGAGTAGTGACAAACCACTGTGTCCTGTTGAAGATGAATGTGATATTAGAGAGGACAGAGGATCCTGCGACCGATCCGAAGGCTACCATCATAAAGAACCGGCCGAGCCTTGTCACCGGCAGCAAAGCGCCTTTATGCTCAACGGTGAAGAAGAAGTAAATAACTGAAGTTATGGTTGCAAGGCCTGCGATGATATGGTTGAAATATGGTAATGTTCCAGAAGCTGGTGGTGTTGCCATCGACTGTATATATGTTAGAATGTTACCATAAACGGCTCCCTTTAAAGCGACTGCTGAACCAATGCCGGTGATAAACGCTAGGGGTGCTCTGGCTACCCAACGCTGGGATGGCTTCAAGAGTTGGCCCCATAGTATTACGCCTATAGCGATCGGAACTAAGTTTAGCAGATCTCCCTTCATCAGGGGCGTTATAAAGTTCGAGACCGTGTTGTCTGAAATAGAGTATAGTATGTATCCGCCCATGACTCCGACTGTCAGGTCCTCAGCTAATCGGTAACCTATGTTGAGTTTATACATGATGCTCCAAGCTAGGGCGCAGAGGGTGCCCATGATTAAAGCTGTTTGAAGTGTATCGACCAATTTATTTACCTCCTTTAGCCCGGGGATTTTTACGCACAAAGTAGGATGTGATGTTTCCCATTATTAGTAGGAGGACGGCGAACCAGTGTGTTAGCGAGGCCTGGTCCATCGATATCGCGCCTATGCCTAGCTCTTTGATCATTACTTCGTATTCAGCGGATCCTCGCAGCCCGTTGAGGAAGCCGACAATCTGCCCTGATCCCATATAAACTTGCAAAACAGAGAAGTATAGAGACTGGATGCACCCAATGATTGGGACTCCTTTGCCAGAAAACTGTCGTACGTACATGTCCTGGCTTGTCGAGGTTG
>CAZIAF010000236.1:0-3074 GCA_964537625.1 uncultured Candidatus Bathyarchaeia archaeon | reverse complement strand
CACGAACTCTACTGCGGTAAAGAGCTTTCCCTCAATTTCCCTGGCGCCAAATTAACGGTGGTCCCCCAAGCTAATACGAAAAAGGTTATTCCTAGGGCAATACGTTCATCGAATAAGTTATCATAAAGAGTTTATTGGAGGAATTATTTTGTGGTGATGGTGTACATCACGCCTAAAGGCCCAAGAGCCACATCAATCCTCTCAACAAGATCCTCAACCTGCTTCAGAGATGGCTTCCTAGTATACTCAAAGCAGAAATCAAACCCTTCAAGATTCAACCCAGACTTGCTGATAATCGTTTGACACCTCTCGACAGGAACCCTTGAACTGGTTCCCCTGAAGAAATAGTCAGATACAATATTATGTGACTTATCGGAATAGCCACCCAAGTCCTCGACGAGGCTTGAGGGTATCTCGGAGGAGATGACGAAGTCCATTATGCAGACCTCGGGCATGTCGATCGCCATTTTTTCGAGCTCCCTGATCGCTTTCAATATCGGAGGCCCAAAAATTTTGATGTAAATGTTCATCTTCAATCATAATCCACATGGTCAATATTAAAATACTCTTCGCCTGTTCAAACGCGTACCGCCCGTTTACGCACATGCAGGGTTTAAGTTAAAATTTTCATTTAATTGTAAGGCGCTTTCCAGATATACTTTAGCAAGCGCGCACATTTAAATTAAACATTAAATTTTAGAAATGGCATTATTCCGACATATATTAAACATTTAAGTTGCTAGAAGCAGATTATATGTAGGAGATAGATGCGCTTTGATGACTGTAAGCGACGACACACTGTATTCCCTCGCCAATGTCCTCGGCGGAGACCAGGGAGTCGAGGTCATCAAGGTGCTCAAAGAGAAGCAGGATATAACCGTTGAGGACATCAGCGCTGCAACGAACATTCAGATAAACGATGTCCGGAAACTTCTTTACAAATTCTACAACCACAGTCTAGTGACAAGCAAACGGTTCAGAGACAAAGAAACGGGGTGGTTTATTTTTCAGTGGCGCCTCCAACCGGAGCTTGTAGAGTCCTATATTCATGGCATGAAGCAAAAGATACTTAAAAAGCTGGAGACACGGTTAGAATTCGAAAAGCTTCACGAGTTCTACCACTGCGGGAATCCGACGTGCCCGAAGACCACGTTCGAAGTCGCTATGGAGACGGTTTTCAGATGTCCAATCTGCAATGAGCCTCTCCATCGACTCGACAACCAGCAGATCGTTGAGTTCCTCGAGAAGAAAATATTTGAGATAAAGGAGGAGCTTGAGGCCTGAGCCTCCCCGCCAGAGAGGAGTGCATCCAGTTACTCCGGAAGGCTGGCTGCAGCAACGGCGTTGTTGACCACTGCGTTAACGTTACGAGGGTAGCACTTCGTTTAGCTAACGCATATAAATTGAAGGGCTATGAGGTTAATATTCGTCTTGTTGAGGCTGGGGCTCTTCTCCATGACATCGGGAGGGGGCAGACCCATGGCATCGAGCACGGTGCCATCGGAGGAATGATGGCTCGAAAACTCGGTATGCCTATGGAGCTCGTTCACATCATAGAGCGTCATGTTGGTGCAGGTTTGACTATAGAGGATGCAAGGATGAACGGCCTCCCAAAAGGCTGCTACGTACCAGAAACCCTTAATGAAAAGATTGTCTGCTACTCCGATAAACTCATCGAGGGGGATCATGAGATCAGGATCGAAGTAACGATAGACAACTTCTCCCAGGAGTTGGGTAGTGACCATCCAGCGATTAAGCGCCTACAAGCGCTACATGAAGAGATCACCTCGGTAGTGGGCGACAAATTCTAAGATAAAAATTTCTCAACGCCAACAACTAGTCATTAAATGGCAGTCAAATCGTACTTTTCTATTGTAATCCAGTAGTTGAGACAATTGCGTACCGCAACTAGCCCAAGGGTTTTAAATCTCCTATAACCTTTCAAGGGAAGAGGGGGCCGGTCGTCCAGCACGGTAGGACGCCGCCCTTACGCGGCGGAAGTCGCCGGTTCAAGTCCGGCCCGGCCCACCACCATTACGGTTCAGAACCCTTATAAGGGTGGTAGAGGAAACTCACACCCATGAAGGGACGCCTCTACGCCCCGCTACTGAAAGACTCGAAAATCAAGCGCTGGCACCAAAACCTAGCACGCGGATCACAAGTAACAGCCGACGTCTACCTCAGAAGACTCGGAAATTTCTGCGATTCAATAAAAACCACACCACAACAACTCGCAGAGATGAACGAGGGAGACCTCCACAACCTGCTACTAGACACAGTCACCGGCATGGAGAAGAACTATACCGGCAGCTACACACAATCCATAATCAAAGCCATCAAATCATGGCTGAAACACAACGGAGTCCAAGTCACGAGAGAGATCAAAATCAGGGGAGCCGAAGACGCCCCCACCCTCAAAGACGAGAAAGTACCCACACAGGCTGAGCTCAAGAAGATCTTTCTATCAACGGACTTGAAGGGTCGGACCGCCTCAGTCCTCGTAGCTCACAGCGGGCTTAGACTCGAGACGATTGGCAACTATCTAGGTGATGATGGGTTAAGGATCAGAGACCTGCCTGAGCTCAGAGTCGAGGGCGAATCTATTGAGTTTGAGCAGATACCCACCTTAGTGATCGTCAGAAAGGAACTCAGTAAGGCCGGCCACCAATACTTCTCGTTCTTGACGGAGGAGGGCTGTGGCTACCTCAAAGACTACCTCGAGGCCAGGATGAGAGACGGCGAAAAGCTTGGAGAAGATTCACCGATTGTGACTCCTAAGCAGAGGATGAAGCCCTTCATCAGATCAACCAACGTCGGCGACGTGATCAGAGACGGGATCAGAAAAGCCGGATACCCGTGGAGGCCCTACGTGCTCCGGTCATACTTTGACACTGAGATGATGCTGGCTGAGTCAAAGGGACTTGTACTCCGGGATTATCGTCAGTTCTGGATGGGTCATAAGGGCGACATCGAGCACCGTTATACTCTGAATAAGGGTAGGTTGCCGGGTGAGGTTGTTGAGGATCTTCGCGGGGCGTATCGTAGGAGTCAGGAGTATCTTGAGACGGGTAGAT
>CAZIAF010000235.1:0-3087 GCA_964537625.1 uncultured Candidatus Bathyarchaeia archaeon | reverse complement strand
CTTGATCAACATTGGGTTTGTGGAACCAACCTTTGCGACGCTCAGCGCGTAGATCCAGAAGATATCATACTCGTAAGCGGTGTAACTGGTGAAGATTTGACCCGTTAGCGCCTCGTACCGTGATTCAACGCTCGACCAGTTGGGGCCATGGATCTCCTTAGCCCTAAGGCTGTAGAGCCCCACATGCGCGGCAGCCGCCCCGGCCTTGTCTATTATGTACTGATTGTTTGCGGTCCCGTCTGCTCCGAACCACGTGCAGCCATATATGTTCTGGTAGGCGGTTCCCCCTAGGTTCAATTGGTTCAGGATCGTAGTAGCTTCGTTGAAGGCGAGGAGAACTACCCCGTATTCGCCGCCAGCCGCCGTTGCTTGCGCCTCAGCGGTTGCCAAGTAGGCTGAGAAGTCCGTTGCTTCAGCTGCATACCTGATCCGTTCACCTGCAGGAGATCCGCCGAGTCTAGTGTACTCGGAATTAAATGCGGAGTATAGTCCATCCGCCCATGAGTCGCCACGCTGAATGACGATTACGTGTTTCACGCCTTTACTCCAGACAGTGTTGGCGAGGGCGGGGGCGAGGTAGCCGTCGGAGGGGCAGAGGCGGAACAGGTTGTCGCCTGCGATGGCGAGGCTGGGCACTGTGGCGCTTGGGCTAAGCATCAGCATATTGTTTGCGTTAATGTAGTTGAGGGATGTCCTAGCTTGGCTACTCCATCTTCCCGCTAGTAGAAGATTAACTCCTTTTGAGTAGAATTCCTGTACATTCTGTAAGTGAATCGCGGTATCTCCAGCGACTTTGATCTCAACTTGGAAACGATACGGCATCTTTCCTTTGGCGAAGTGGCTGTTTATATCGTCTAGAGCGATTTGTGAGATGGCTTGGGCGCTGAGTAAATCGACTGCGTTTCCAGAGGCTACGATGTCTCCTATCTTCACATGAGTTATCTTCGGCGGGGATGGTGGTTTACTCGCTATGACGGGTGTGACGAAGAGCAGTGAGGCGAGGAGGATACATAACGTTAACCTACTTAGTGTTTTCATTTTTCTCCCTCTCCCTTCTTTAGGCTTGCGTGCAACCGTTTGATTTTCATAAAATTCAATCCACGAGGTTATTTATTTTGGGGTATATTTAATATTTACAGAATCATGTTTAGAAACAGTCACAGAATGTCCCGCACGCGCCAACTCCAAACCCTCAGAATATCGAATTAAAACTCAATGACTAACGCGCGCGCGAGATAGCATTATCTATATAATGCACATTTCACTCATGATGGAGAGCCGTTGCTATAAGTGTGGTCAAATTACTAGACCAGATCAACTCTTTTGCAGCGTCTGCGGCGCATCATTAAAAGCCTCCAAGCCTCAAAACGAGGAGGCCCCCCCATATCATCCAAACATAACTCCTACTATCACCCCAGCAGCGAGACCTCGCGGCATCACCATAATCGCGTTGCTCCAAGGGCTGGGGGGCATTCTCTTAATCCTGATGGGCGGCGTGATCGCCTCAGAGATGCTGGATCTGCCCTATGGGTTCATATTCGAGCTACCTATATTCTCCGGCATCTTGGTAGATCCAGCTACTATGAGTGCGATCTTTTTCGTTTGTGGTTTTACGTGTTTGCTAGTCTCATATGGTTTCTGGAAGGGCAAAGCCTATAGCAGGACCATCTTCATGGCTATGAACGCCCTGTCGATGTTCACCGTCTCGACGATCATCGTGAACGCCGCGATGATCATCTATATGGTTAGACCCAACGTGAAGGAATACTTCAGTGTAAGGGGTGGAGGCGCGTTCACATCAACGTCCCCCAAACCACCCCCACCGAGACCTCCTGACATCGACTATGGATCCAAACCAAGGAGCGATGGTAAAGACATAGTGCAGACGATAAAACCAAACGGGGGAATAGATAAGCCTCGTCCTCCCCCTCCGATGGATTCGGGGGGGCCGCAGATACCCGTAGAGGCTAAGGGTTTTGGACGTGGGACTGAAGATGCTCGGAGGAGAGCCTCGCAACCGGAGACGGTTACCACCGAGAAGATCAGACTCGAATATGATTCATTGAGAGCGTCTCTCAGGGCTGGCGAGTTTGGTGAGGAGGATTTCACCGAAAAAATCCAGGCGATGAGGTTCAAGGACTCTTCAGGTCGCCTCTGGACCCTCGGGAGGGACTCAGGGGCTTGGTACACATTCGATGGGAAGAGGTGGGTCCCTGGGAAGCCTCCGAATACGCTGATCAGAAGAGCATCGTAATATCGTGGGGATTTAGGCGTCTAGCCAGTAAATCCTTGGATATTGTGGAATTCTACGCGGCTTTGAGAATTAATTCGAGAAGAATGAGATAGATGAGGACATGTTCAGAAAACTTGTAAGCGAATAAATATCGCGCGCGCATCTACCTCTTGATAACATAAAAGGGGTATCCTATTAGGGGGAACCTAAATACCATCTTCCCTACAACGTCTTCACACTCGACCAACTCTACATCAGAATACTGATGTGCGTCTCCACGGGTTTTTACTTGGATTCTCTCACCAACTTGAGTCAGACCTATTACTCGATGAATCACGCATCTACCCCCTGTTGACTTATATACAATTATGTTGCCAACAATGGGTTTCAGCGGGTGCCTTCCTGATACGACTATTAGGTCCCCTTTTCTGAGAGTCGGCTCCATGCTACCACTCATCACCACCATCAGAGGAGTCGAGCATTTTAGAAACCAAACCAAAGATAGATAGAGCACAAGTGGAGCCAATAAAAGAATATAGACGAGGCCGGCTTCCTGAGCCATAAGGACACCGAGTTAATCCTTCTTAGGTTGTGAAACCTCCACAGTGATCTTGGCTCCCCTGTTTTTACGAGTCTTTACACCGAAAGGAGGATCATATGGGTTACCCAGCGGGCTCTTAAGTATGCCCTCATAAAACCAGCTTGAACCCACTTTGCCTTCATCAGGTACCTCTTTTGTTGTTGGCTCAATGTCTTTTACGGTCCCCACCCAGGTATGCTCCACCATCTTTCCTTCGACCCCTGAGCAGCCCTCAATCTTCGTCACATCTATCCTCCATCCTTCGGGTACCTCA
>CAZIAF010000234.1:0-3091 GCA_964537625.1 uncultured Candidatus Bathyarchaeia archaeon | reverse complement strand
TCATGGTTCTTCTGTGGCTTAAGTTGAAGCGTAGATACAAATCAACCACGGTAAATCTAGAACAGAGAGGCGCGCGCGCTCCGATAATCAATGATTTGCGATATCGTCAGCAATCACCATAGCCTCCGCATAAGGCGCAGCAGATATGTTACTAGCTCTAGTTGTAGAGACACCTAAAACCCATAGGGCTTCTTGTTGAACTGGAGAATCTCTAATATGTATCCCTCTGGGTCCGATGTGAGAAATCCCTTCATGTCGAGTCCTTTCCCCACCTCCGGAGGGTGGTTTGTCCTCACTCTCTTCTCAGTGAGCATCCTGTGCCAAGCCTCGGCATCCTCAACCATCACGGTAAGCATCACTGGTTTATCATCTGCGGGATTTAGATACCCTCCCTCTCCCACCAGTCCTATGTGGGCACCCGACGATATTCGAAACACCTTAGCGAAGCTGAGATCGATCACCTTCTCAAACCCCATAACCCCTCCATAGAACTCTTCAGCGGCTTCGAGGTTACGGTAATAAAAAAAAGTGATCTGACCCTCTACCCTAAGATTTTGAACCATCCTGAGATCAAATCGTTGTTCGATTCTATTAATCTTCCATTTGTCGATACTATCTTGACACTGGTCTGACCTACAACTCTTTCAGCGTATGAGAGGTAGGTGCACCAAAAATAGAGGAGAGGTTTTTATTTAACTCCCAAAAGGTCCATCACTGACCTTATGTAGACCCGTGTCGTCGGTACTAGAGAGTTAACATCGACCCATTCATTTGCTGCACATGTATTACCGCCGGTAGGGCCACAGATCAACGTCGGCACGCCACCGTGCACTGCGATGTGATTCGTGTCTGCAACACTCCTTGCTAAAACATGCTTCACTTTCCAGCCTGTCTCTAACTCAAGGTTCCTAGTCACTGTCTGGACTAACCTCGATTCCTTTGGCACTATGAAACTAGTAGGTGCCGGAGTCGGCCGCTCGTCCCAAGTGAGTTCATAGGTACCACTGATCCCCACAATCTCTAAGATCGATCTGATCTGCCCTGCTGCCCACTCAATGGTCTGGCCAGGTAGTATATGCCTGTCTACCCAGACCTCAGCAAGCTCAGGTACATAGATCATCGTCCCCCCACCCCTGAACCCGATGATGCAAATGGTCCCTCCTATCTCGTACTCCTTATTATAACCAAGCTCCTTCTCACCTAACTCAGCCAGTGCAACAACCGCTCTTGAAGCATCCACAACAGCGTTCACTCCCCCTGTATAGGCAGCGCTCACCGCCTGACCGTGAAACTTCAGATGAAAGACGTGGCGACCTCTCTCACCTATCGTCAGGGTTCCTTTAGCTGAAGGCTCGGGAACGAGGCAGTATTTGCATCCTTTTAAATACCCATTCTTTATAAGAGCATGAGCTCCTCTGCTCCAGTGTTCCTCATCAGTGGTACCAGATACAATCAGCTTACCTTCTAAATCGACACCTGAATTAACAATCGCCTCGACTGCAGTGAGCAGGCAAGCCGCACCTCCCTTCATATCGTGAGCACCTAGACCATACATCTTCTTGTCTTGGATAATTGGTTTAAACGGATCAGTCTCCCAGTCCTTGAAAACGTCGAAAGTATCCATGTGGAAATTCAACATCATCGCAGACTTTCCGTTAAACCCATCGATCCAACCGACTATCGTATCCCCCGACTCCTCGACGGGCAGCCTCTCAACATCTAAACCGAGCCCTTCGAGACGTTCTGCGACCCAAGTAGAGATTTCCTGTTCATGATTTGTGACACTATTGATCGAGACGAGTTCCTCGACAAGCTCAACGATGCGTTTCTCCTTTACATAACTGAGAGGATCAGCCAAACCAAACACCGAGTAACACTTTCGCCTTATCTCGACACCGTTAAAACATTACTCTAAATCAATAAGGTTCGAAACAACCCCACAAACAAATGATACACAAAACAATAAACAGAAGAGATCCGCGAGCCAAATCGAAATCTAAGTTTTTCTTCAACTTCACACTTTTCTGCTCGAAGATATACTGAACGAGCCTCGCGTGCACGTCTGATCCTTTTAGATGATATTACAACCGAGTAAAAAAATAGGCGAAAACAATAGTTACTCCGACTCTAAAAGATCAATAACGTGAAGCAAACCCCTAGCAATAACAGCGTTTTCCCAATTCTCCGTCTCAGAGACCATCTGGAGCCCTAACCTAACAGCTTCGACGCCGGTCTCTGGCGGTGCTACTGGGTCAACGATGATGTAATTCTGCGCAATGAAACTCACTCGCACTTCAACTAATACTCCCGGCTCAAGGTCACCAAAGATCGGATTATCTCTGTTGAAAAGTATGACTCGTCCATCCCGCATCCTGCTTATCAGACTGTCGGCTTTACCTTTCAAAACGAGGACCGTAAATTGGTCCCCGAGGCTCACTTCGGGTTTCGTTTCAATGTTAGACATATCAAATCCCGTATCTAAAAACCCCCCTTGTTTTTTAAACATAATGCTTCCTTAAAGAGATCAATAACTTATTTGAAGCAATATTCACAAGAAATTGCATCATATATAAAGAAAACCTTGATGCGAATCCATGAGTTTCCTTACTCCTCAAACTGAAGAGTACACCCTAAAACTCGCTAGTAAATCCTAACATCCGAACTCCATTGGTGTCCATTTTTAAAAAACCCCATAATCTTCTTCTAGCAGCCACCTTATTAAACTCGCAAATATTACTTTCCACTAGCGAAAAGCATTAATCATCTCCACATCCTTAGGCTTTTCGTCTCTTCTTTCGAAAACATAACGTTTTTATCTACACACCGTGCAAAAGCTGTTGGCGCGTCGAGCGCCTTCCGCCCATAGTCGGCGGCTTCGATCCGACGGAGGCGTTTGGCCTCAGGATGAAGGATCGGCTCCAGTGGCGGAAACAGGTATGACGACCTGAGCAAAGGGGTCACACCCTTCGGGTCGGATATGGGTCGGGTAGGTACAGAACTCCTCCGCAATATCTGTTAAGTAGAGACTTGCGGTTTCATTCCGATTGATCCCGTCGGACCCCACTGCTATCGAGGTGGGACTAAGCCATGC
>CAZIAF010000233.1:0-3103 GCA_964537625.1 uncultured Candidatus Bathyarchaeia archaeon | reverse complement strand
TCCCATTCCGCCTGCTTCCGTTCCCACAGTCATAGGCATATAGCGTTGAGGCTTCGATGGCATGCTCGGTTGAGGTCTCCTTATACCTTCTCTAATCCACTCCCACCCAAAGTTTCGAGCCATTGAAAGGTTTTTATCGTCTCGAGCATCGTCTCCGATTCGACTATACATAGTACCAACCATAACGTCCTCTTCCAAGTCACCACCGTGAAGATTGAGTCTATACTCGCTCTTGGATAGAACCTCGTTGTAAAATGTTAAAGCTAACTGATAACTATGTGCTGGGTGGCCCGAACCAGTTTTCGGGATTTCCTCAACATAGCACGAGGTTAGATCTCGATAGTCAGCTGGGTTTCCATGCATCCATCTATACTCGAATCCTAGAGTGTTGACCATAGGAACAAGTATGATCTTCCCATTGATCTTCTCAGGATTTAGCATCTCGATGAGCTTCAGGCAGCCTGCTGGGCCATTATATTCTGATCCGTGTTCTCCTCCGTTAATCACAATTGTTGGGCCTTCACCAGCTCCATTTACTAATGTCATAGGTACTTGGTGGAGGTATGCAGGGGTTTCATGAATGTTAAGGAACCCGTGCACCTTTGTTCCTTTGCTAGCTTCTAGCTGTTGGATCTTTAAAACGTTCGACACTTTTACACCACGAAGTGAATATAATTTTGATGATATAATATTTTGCTATTGTGGAAAAGGCACTATTATGATTAAGCTATTTATAGGCAGAGGAGGTCTAGAAAATTGTGATATTATGAAGAGGCTTGATGGTAAGGTTATTCTCGTTACAGGTTCAGGAAGAGGGTTTGGACGAGGCATGGCTTTTGCATATGCGAGAGAGGGGGCAAAGGTCGTCGCTGTGGCGCGCACAGTAAACGAATTGAGTACTCTAAAGGAGTCGATAGAGAGTGAAAAAGGAGAATGTCTCCTTGTCCCAACTGATCTATCCAAGTTAGAGGATTTGAGTAATTTAAAGAAGAAAGTAGAGAAAGCTTATGGCCGACTTGATGTCCTGGTTAATAACGCTGCAACAAGTCCATGGAAAGTCTTCGAAGACACCACAGTTGAAGACTGGGATAAAACGATCGCAGTGAATTTACGTGCACCCTTCGTCCTAAGTAAATTATTCTCACCAATGATGAAGAGTCAAGGTGGAGGTAGTATAATTAACGTTACCTCGTCATCAGCGCAGATAGGATTCGTTGCTGAGGTTGGCTATTGCCCATCCAAGTTCGGTTTAGAGGGTTTAACGCAATGCCTCGCCATGGAGCTCTATCAGCATAATATAGCCGTCAACTCGCTAAATGTAGCCGCTCCTGAGGGTAAGAGGCTCAAACCAACAGAACTCACACTCCATGAAGCCAGTAAGATGCCAAGTGACATCAGAACCATGTATGCTGACGATTACTCTATGGCGGAGGCGTTCTCTAATGCCTGGACTTTCCTGGCTGTTCAAGACGCTCACGGAGTAACTGGGCAGCGACTGGGGACAAAGCAACTTGAGGAGTACCTGAGGATTAATGGTTGGGATGCAGCCATGGCGAGCTGGAAAGGCAAACTTACAAAAGCTGTTTATGTAACTTATGATCTCCCGGAAAAAGTGAAGTACCAAACACCTGAGGGAGGTATAAAGGAACTAAACTTCAAAAAATAGAGTCTTTCAAGAATCTCAAGCTCTCTTAAAGGAGAGTTCCTCTTTAACCCTGTTCACTGTATCTTCAAAAGTCGCATCATCTGTGAGATTCTTTGTGATTAATTGAATATCTTTAAGACTGGAACTCCCAATGCCTCGCTCTTCACCTATAACAAATGATAGGTGTTCTCTCACAGGGATTTCCTCCATCTGATGTGCTTTATGCTGCTTCATTAAACATACTGCAACCGCATCTGATGCAACACTGTTACTGCCTACGATCACGAGACCGGGTGAAACAACCTCATCCATGGTCGGTGGGCGGCTTGTATAGAATTTCATTCCATCGGTAACCACGAGGTCGGAGGTAACGGTTAGATTAAGGTCAATCATTTTATTAATAAAATTCTCATTTTGATTTAGGTGTAGCCATTCACGCCCTACAGGATCAATTAACCCAACTGCAAGTTTTAATGCAATTGTGAATTTCGGTGTTCGATGAGGTCTCATAACAGGGGTAAGTATTACCCGATCGGCATCATAGATCCTCTTAGGGATTCTTATCCCGTTTGGCCATGCTACACTCTTTGGAGGCCTTACCGTGACCCACTCCTCCTCCTCAAAATAACCGACATTTATCCCCAACTCTTCAGCTACACCCTTGATGCCCATGTTCTCAATTGTGTGGCGTGTTGGGAAACCTCGGTAACGACCGGAAGTATCGCCTACACAAATTCTATTGGGAGGAAAACCTGCCGAAATTAGCCCTTCAGCAATGACGTGTACAGTTTCATGGCTTGTGTTTCTTGGGAAAGGATCATCTGTATTGCAGTTGGGTTTGATAACAATCTCTCCCTTTACACCCTCAATAAGCTTCTTCAGGCCTCCAATTTGTTTGAAAGCCTCTTTAAATCCTGCTTTTCTGTCATTTGTTCGAATTAATGTAACTGTGTGTTTTTCATTACTTTTATAGATCTCCTCCCTCAATGGCTTGTAAGGAGTCAAAGGGGCATTAACTGGTTTCTTAATCAATTTCTCGTAGATTGCTGCGGAGCTCTCAGGAGTCACTATCATAACATCATCACAGATAACCTAGTGTAGATGAATACTTGATTTTAAATAATTCGCGAAATTCAAAATAAAGCTATGTTTTATTTACAACTATTCTTACCTGGTTATTTGCGCCATAAATTTAAATAATTTTATTAGTAATTATATTGTAAGGTGCAGAAAGTGAACACAAAAAAAATGTTAATCAAAGCCAGTTATATTATAGCATATGATGGGTCTCATCACGTTACATTACGGGATGGAGTTATCGTTTTAGAAGGGAACAAAATAATTCATGTAGGTAAATCCTATGAGGGAATTATTGATGAAACAATTGATGCTCAGGGGAAACTAGTAATACCTGGCTTCATTGATTTGCATTCTCATATTACTCAAAGTCCTTTATCG
>CAZIAF010000232.1:0-3115 GCA_964537625.1 uncultured Candidatus Bathyarchaeia archaeon | reverse complement strand
TTCCTCTTCTTTTCTGGTTTCTATTAAATCATGTTATCGAAGATGAATGTGTTTAATAGAAACCAGAAAAGAAGAGGAATATCTTCTGTGATTGGCATGATAATCTTCATCAGCATATTGTTTACAGCCGTCATACCAATGTACATAAACATGAATCAAGCCGATACAGTCTATGCTCAGAGAGAAGCAGAAGTGAGACGACTTGATGACCAGAGGTCCCGAGAAGATCTGCTCGTTTATGTTTATCCGACGGGCATAGATCATCCCCACGAGTTAACCGTAGAGTTATTCAATAAAGGCGCAGAGGATATCAGCATCGTTCGAATATGGTTCAACGAGAACTACACATCAGTTGCAAAGACTTTGAAACCCTTCGAGAGCATGATTCTAGGCTCCTTCGATGCCAACCCCACCGACCCAGGTACAACCGACGTCTCCTGCACAACCAACCGGGGCAACATCTTCACAAACCAGGGGGGGAGCCTAAATTTCAAGGGTGGATTCTGGGACATAGATGCCTTACTTGTTAACGTGCTCGTAAGCTACAATCAAAATGCTATACTCGACTATACACTCTACATGAGGTCTCTGGCTACTGGAGATTGGATCCAGATCGAAACAGCAAAAATTCAACATAAAGGTGGTGAATCTATCAAGCCATTTGATGTGACCACTTATGGTTCACCGAACTCCTTTAGGTGCCTGGTAACGAAGGGATCCACTGTCATTCTTGACGGTACTGTAGATATGAGTTGGCCGTCAGGCTCAAATGTGGTCTGGATCCTGCCTTAAACTCGTATGTGAGCTACTTCTCATCGTCTAGTTTATCCTCGATTGTAACCTCTCTGTAGATAACCGAGAGATTTGGCTTCTCGTTGACCACCAACTGGAAAATATCTGGACGAGCATAGTGACCAACAGCATCAAAGTCGAGTTTACTCCGTACCAACTCACCAAGGTCCAGTTCAGCGTAGAGAATACCCTCCTCATCCCAAAGGGGTCCTGCAAGAACCTCCCCTAAAGGCGATACCACAACGCTACCACCCCTGCACATTACCTCAGGTTGACTTGTGAGCTCCTCCACGCCTTCAAGATCCTTGGGGTACATCGATTTTGTGACATATTGATTGCAACTTAGGACAAAGCAGCGGCCTTCTAAGGCTATGTGACGGATGGTTGCCTGCCATGTGTCACGGGAGTCAGCAGTCGGCGCGAGATAGATATCCACCCCCTTCCCGTACATAGCTGTTCTCGCGAGAGGCATATAGTTCTCCCAGCAGATCAAACCACCAATCTTCCCATAAGCTGTAGAAAGCACCTTCAATGTGCTTCCATCACCTTCACCCCAGATGAGACGCTCCGCCGCTGTGGGCTTCAGCTTTCTATGCTTTCCCAACAGGCTTCCATCGGGCCCGAAGTACAATAGTGTGCAGTAGAGAGTGCCACCGTTAAACTGAGTGTCCCGCTCCATCACACCTACCGCCAAGTAAACATTAGCAGCCAGCGCTGCATCACCAAGGGCTTCGGTCTCTGGACCAGGGACATCAATAGAGCTAGCCCAATACCTCTCCCAAGTTCTTCGGCCTTCAGGGGTACGACTCCCAACCTTCATCCCGAAAGATAAGCCTCGAGGGTAGACGGAGACAAAGGCTTCTGGGAATAGTACTATCTTCGACCCCTTTGCAGAGGCCTCTGAGATCAGTCTGCAGGCCTTCTGGATCGTCGCCTCCTTATCGAAGAGGATGGACGCAGCCTGCACGACAGCGACTTTAACCTTTGACATCTCTTTCGAATGTTACAGCCCCGAAGGAGTTAAAGAGGGATTTGGATTAACGACGCCCCAATTTTATTTAAGCCTACTATCACCCAATCTCGAGTGGCAGCGCGGGTGCAAATGTAAACTTATTAATGCACAAGATAGAGGGCATCACCTATGACTAGAGCTGACGAGATGGCTGAACAGCTTAAAGGGTCCATCATCGAGAAGCTTGGAGTCGATGGTGAAAAGATATTCGAGGGGAAAGAAGCTCCCTCCAACCCGGTTAAACGCGCCAGATGGGTTAAGACGGTGATGAGGAACCTTGACGAAGCTGTTGACAAAGAGACACGTTTTGATGTTATGCATGTTAATGGTGTGAACTGCGCTGATCACAACGCGAAGGTCGTTAAAGCCGCGGTTGCTCGGAGGGGAAAACATGGTACGCTCGACGAGTTCCTCGACTCGGAGATCCGTAAGCCCCAGGCAGGTACGAGCATTGAAAGAGATGGAGATGGGCTGATCCTCAGCTATCTTCCCGCCAACTTTAAACACCCGATGCGCTGCTTCTGCAGCCTCGTCAACGCTCTCCCTGAAGGTGAGACGTTAAGCTCAACATACTGTCAATGCAGCGTAGCTTTCGTCGAAACCTGGTGGAGCAGAGTTGTGGGTAAACCAGTAAAAGTTAGCCTTCTCGAGTCGGCGGTAACAGGATCCGACAAATGTCGGTTTAGAATAACTTGGTGAAGCCGAAACGCGCGCTCAACTGATGTGATTAAATTATAAACGATGTATGAATAATCCTTTCAGCATTATGGGTAGCTGTAATGTTAACTTATCTTCTGGGGAATGTACTTCGAATATTCGCCGGTGATTTTACAGCGGGAGAACTCGAGGGTAAGAAAGTGACTCAGGGAATGTGGTTGGGAAAAGCAGTACTGATACTGCTTCCGATTGTTATGCTTTTCTTCTCCGTGACGGTGACGTATCCCGTGGTTCGCTGGGCATACATCATCGTAGCCATCTTCTTGTTTGGTTTTAATTTCATCGGATTGCCTAGTGCCCCCCGGAGCTTGTGACAAATTTTTGATAATTGTAGGACTTGTTTTTAATGCACTTACTGTTTGGTATGCATGGGATTGGATCTAAATAGGAAGGTTAGCGTGCGTTGAAAATGAAAGCAGCAGTATTCGAAAAATATGGGCCGCCAGAGGTTCTTCACCTAAGAGAAACTGAAAAGCCTGTCCCTAAGGAGAATGAAGCACTGGTTAAGATACATGCCACAACTGTAACGGCGGGGGATGTGAGGATGCGAGGTTTCAAGGTTCCTGCGTCTTTTTGGCTTCCTGCTCGGTTAGC
>CAZIAF010000231.1:0-3137 GCA_964537625.1 uncultured Candidatus Bathyarchaeia archaeon | reverse complement strand
GAAGCATTTACTATCCTCCTGCTAGGTGTCCAAGCTGTCGAAAAATGCTCCCAAGGAGAATGTAGCCAGCGCGCGCAGTAAAAAAAGCTCACGCATGCCAGGGCTTATCGGAACAGATAGACCATGTTGGCTCAATTAGGCAAAACATATTAAATGTTAGAGAAGAGATAATCTCGTGTCAATTCTTGATGGCAGCCCTGATATGTTCTTGGGCGTCGCGGGGTTAATTCTCACCATAGTAATCATAGCGCTGTTAGCATCGATTGTGCTCTTCATCAAACGTAGGCTTTCATCAAAGAAGCAGGTGTGCCCGACCTGCGGCGCCCAGATCGATAAGGGAAAACAATGCCCAAACTGCTCAGCTAAGAACGTGGCTTATTCACCCAAAAACCAGCCAACCTGCCCGGCCTGCAGTGCAAGCCTAGGACCCTCTGAGAAGTTTTGCCACCAATGCGGCGCAAATGTAGAAGGGGCGGTTATGCCTCGGGAGTCCATCACACCCATTCAGCTCAGCACCCCTGTGACTAATCAGCCAGACAATAAGCCGCCTACCGGGAATCGATCCTGGCTACTGAGATTCATAAGTGGAGCCCTAATCCTCTCCGGCTTAATCTTACCCTTCTATCTTAAGGGAACAATGTCATTAGGGGCCATACTCCTTAACTTCTCCATAACGATGGATATGAGGCAATCCTACCCAGCCCCACTCGTTTTTCTGACCCTCACAGCATTCATGATCCTGCTTGGCGGGTTGTTATCTTTGACGAGGGGCATTGGCGGGGCGCTCATCACCCTCGTCGGATTACTCATAGCAGTGTTAACCATGAACTTCATCTTCGGAGAGTTTCTCTGGGTTACCCTCGTCGGCTTAGGTTTCTACCTTCCACTGATCGGGGTGATATTGAATCTAGTCGCGGTCCTCCTGGGGCGTAGGAAGTGAGGTAATCTAAATTATGAATTTGAGTGGGAAGCCGATGAGACTGGGCTTTATTCTAATGATCCTATCAATATCTGCTTTTACAGACACCAACCTTGCACAATCATCAGATTCTAACACACCTACACTCTTCGTACTCGTTGACGCCCCGGCAACAGCAGTCGAGGGTTCAATCATCACCTTGAATGTACGATTCTTCAACATCGAGCCAGAAAACATTTCTCTGACAGGTTTCGCTCTTCAAGGGACCAGAAGCTATAGAGGTGATATTCTTTGGTATATCGCTGGAGGCGGAGGTTCCGTGAGAATCCCTGTGGGACCCTACCGCAGGGAAGTCTTCCCCGTAAAGGTTCCTGTATTCAGTGACAAGTACCCTAACCAGGATTCGTGGCCTGTGAAATGGACAGTAACTTGTCTGTATTACTCCAATTTACAAATGGGGGAAAAGGGATTCGTGTCATCTGCCACAACAATTGTGACGAGCTCAAAGTCGGTCAAGGAACCCGAGATAAACGAAAACGGCTTGGTGATCCAGGCGGCTACGATTAACCTGGAGCCGGGTGAAACCGGGAAAACTGAGATAGTTGTAACTAACCTCTTGCCAGTGGATATGGGCTGCGTGGTATCTGCTTTTGCCTTCGACGCCGAGAAGAAATCTGGGAGTTTCCTCATCAAGCCATTCGAGAGCAAGGGATTCGACGTTAGTATCAGTGTTCCAGACTCGACGGACCCCGGCACATATTCCTACCTCGCAGGCGTGAACGCTCATGAGGTAGCTGAGGTGCTCCAGGGGAAGTCATTCGTGGCATACGCATCTGGCGCAGTGATTGTCGGGGAGAGGGAGAGCAGCGACGTGCTTGACTTCGAGTGTATAATAGTCACAGCGGCCTATGGCTCATCCTTAAACCCAACTGTATCGATGATGAGGCATCTCCGTGACCTCAAGATCGGGTCAACGTTCACGGGGTATAACTTCGTGCAGATATTCAATACGTGGTACTACAGTTGGAGTCCACCGGTAGCTAAATTCATCGGTTTAACTGAGGCTAGGAGAACACTAGCCAGAATATTACTCACGCCATTAACCCAGACGATGACTGCATCGGACTCAGTGTATGACCTCCTTAGCTGGAGCCCCGAAGCCGCCTCGCTGGCAGCCCTGCAATCGTCGGCTTTTCTCTGCGGTCTTCTCTACGTTGCTTGGCCCCTCCTAATTGTTTTAAAGATGAATCCCATGAAAACAGGTAGGAAGAAGCTGATGTTGGCCATTGGGGCCTCATTCCTATCTTCCGCAACCCTGATGTTAGTTGGGCATCTTTTGCTGAATTCGACGATCAGTAGCTTGGGCAGCGTTACCCTCTCAGTGTCTACGATGCTCGTTGGTGCTTATACTATGACTCGGATAGTTGAGAAGGCGTCTATGCTTCTTTTCAAGGAATGGGACCACCATACGCGCTCGAAGCATCGTACCCCAACTCCCTGATCTGAGACACAGCTCTCCCCCGAGCCAGAGACCCAGCATCCAGCTTAGCGTTACTCCGGGGCTTGATGACGAGCTCGATGCCCCTCGCCTCCAGAAGATCGTAGACCTCCCCTGAATCGTAGGCGCCGTCCCCGATGACCTTGCCACCCGCGCGCGAATTTTGAATTTGTAAAATATGATTCGAATAGTACACGCGTATCCTCGCCTCGCGCGCGGGTGTGCAGATGGTTATGCCTGCATTGATCTTGAATATGGAAATTGGCTTATAATCGCGAGCGCTATGTTCAACCATTTAGTCTGGAAACTCGTCTCAAAAATGATCTTTTCTTAAGAAATCATAATCTCTTAATTATGAATAATTTATGGCAAAGAATATATCCACTTTGATTAATGTATGTTCAAGGTACCACTTAACGAGCATAAGTGATACCTGTATAGAAAGAGGTGGAAACTGAAAAATGATGGCTGCTGTTTGGTTTGACTTTACAGGGACCGAGGATGAACTCAAAGAGGTTGATAAGGCTTACAAACTAGGGGTTGAGAAGACGAAAGGGATTGAGTTCTATGGGCGCTACACTTCATGGACTCAGAAGTGGAACTGGGTATACTTCTTCAAGGTTGAAAACGCCGGTACTATGGATGATTTGTTCAAAAATGTGAAATTCAAGAGAGACTACAAGAAGATGCCCTACGGCGCTGTCGAGTTCTTCCCAGGCC
>CAZIAF010000230.1:0-3168 GCA_964537625.1 uncultured Candidatus Bathyarchaeia archaeon | reverse complement strand
CGTGATAGCTGTCCCCTTATGAGATGAGTTGACCAGTGATGGACCTGTATACGTGAGATGATGTACAATGAATGCGCGCGCGGGTCCCCTCACCGTGCGTGACTGTAACATAACTAAGTCAACCAATAAATTCATTGGTTACAATCAGGTGGAAGTTAGGATAAAGCGCGCGCGAAGCCCCTCAATTTACTGATTATAAAGATAAGGACGAGGAAACAATGATGCTTTTAAACGTACCAACAGGATTTTTTAATGAAGACCAGCATCATCATTTTTATGGCTCAGGAAGGTGACGGGGGGTTACTCCGACTCACCGGGATGCGCCTCTTCGCCGTCATATGGTCAGGGCAGTTCTTCAGCCTACTAGGTACCTACATGAGCCAGTTTGCCCTAAGCATCTGGGCATGGCAACTAACGGGGGAGGCGACGGCGCTAGCGCTCGTAGCTCTATTCAGCTTCGGCCCATCCGTTTTAATGTTCCCCATAGCTGGCGCACTAGTGGACAGATGGAACCGGAAGCTCGTGCTGATGATAAGCGACGTCGCCTCTGGGATTGCGACGATTGCTGTTTTTCTGTTATTGTCATCTGGGAGGCTGGAGGTTTGGCACCTCTACGTAACGGGGGCTTTCACGGGGATATTCCAGGCTTTCCAGTGGCCAGCGTACAGCGCCTCAATCTCACTAATGGTCGAGAAGAAGGACTATGCCCGGGCGAGTGGTTTGCTCAGTCTCGCCGACTCGGTGTCGAATATCATAGCCCCGGCAGCTGCTGGTATACTCATCGGGGTAATCGGAGTAGCAGGAGTATTGACAATCGATATTGTCACGTTTCTCGCCGCGGTCAGTATCCTTTTAGTTGTCGTCATCCCCCAGCCGATGAAGAGTACGGAAAAGCGTAGCATGCTCAGCGACATATTCTTCGGCTTCAAGTACATCTCAGAGAGACGAGGGTTACTCGGGTTACAGTTGAACTTCTTCGCTTCAAACCTTGTAAGCGGCATCGCCTTCACGGTCTTCACGCCTATGATAATGTTGCGGAGTGGGAACGATGTAATCGTCACGGGGGCAGTCCAATCGGCGTTCGGCGTCGGGGGAGTTGTGGGTGGTCTCGCGTTGAGTGCATGGGGCGGACCGAAGAGGAGGGTCGATGGCGTACTGCTCGGCATGGTGGGGAGCGGATTGCTCGGGATGACGGTGCTCGGAATAGGTCAGATACCCATCATCTGGATGGTAGGAGCCTTCCTCACTATGCTCTTTATACCCACGTCCAACGGCTCAAATCAGGCTATCTGGCAGTCAAAGGTGCCGCCCGAGTATCAGGGAAGGGTCTTCGCGACGCGCGCATTGATCGCGTCGATATCGTCCCCCATCGGGATGATGATAGCCGGCCCCCTCGCGGATGTCGTCATGACACCTTCGATGATGCCCGGCGGAGCCTTCTCAGGGACATTCGGGTGGCTCGTCGGCATCGGACCCGGCGCTGGACTCGGATTACTCTTCGTATTTCTAGGAATTATCGTGACGATTATCTCGTTTAGCGGATACGCGTTCAAAGTGATCAGGGACGTCGAGAAGGACCTCCCAGACCACGACGTGGTGAAAAAAGAGTGGCAGGCGTCTAGTGGGAGTTGAAGTACTGCTGAGCATCTTTAAGCGCACGCGCACCTAGGCATATCAGACAAGGAGGCAGTTGAGTGAATGTATACTCAATAGTCTTATGCTTAGCTCCTCCTGATAGTCAACCGTGATTGTAGATTAGTCGATCTAGCGCACTAGACTGTTTAGAACTTAATATAGAACCTAAACATATTCTCCATTCGCGCGCGATGGAGGAGTTGATGTGGCATTTTTTCATGAATATATGAATGAGTATAAGAAACAGCTGCAGAAGGGCGTCATCCAAAAAGCGTACAAAGGGTTAATGGAGTACTTCATGGATCTGAGGACGCATCTACAACACAAGTATCCCGAATACTTCGTATCCGCCATCTACTACGGGTACATGGATATGACCTACTTCTCATTCACCTCGAGGACACTGAGGGAACGGAAACTGAAGGCAGCGGTAGTTTTCATCCACGACGCTTTCAGGTTCGAGGTCTGGCTGGCGGGGGTCAACAAGAGCGTCCAAGACAGGTACTGGAAACTGTTCAGGGAAAGTGGCTGGGACAAGTACCGAGTGGTACCCTCCGCGAAAGGCGCTGACTCCATCATTGAGCATGTTCTGGTTGAGGACCCGGACTTCAGTGATCTGGATGCTTTAACTAAGCGAATAGAGAAAGAGAGCCTGAGATTCATCGGGGACGTCGAGGGCTTCATATACAAACTTGATGACTGAGACAGCTAATCACGTGCGCAACTGTGTGGAAGTAAGGATAAAAATCGCGTTCATGAAAGGTAGGATATTTATTCATTATATAGCGGTAGATTATCAGAGATGTTATGTTTATGAGGAATTATTTTGCATCCGAAAGGTTTTCAAGGACTAGGTCTCTCGCCATAGTCCTTCTCGTTATGCTGTCAGCGGCGTCAATTCTACCACCATGGGCAACCTGCGCTAGTGCGACTTCTTACATGTTCTCAATTAAGTGGATGCATCCTGACCCATACTTCATAGACGTCGACAACAGCGGAAACGTCTACGTCGCCAGCAGATATAACAACAACATTCAGAAGTTCAACTCCTCTGGGGCTCTACTCACCACTTGGGGAGGCCCAGGCACAGGGGATGGCAAGTTCAACGACCCTGAAGGCATTGCTGTTGACAGCACCAGGGGATTCGTGTACCTCACCGATAACGGTAACAACCGAGTCCAGAAGTTTGATCTCAAGGGGACGTTTCTGGCCAAGTGGGGTAGCTTCGGCTCTGGCGAGGGTCAATTCAACGCCCCCGCGGGCATAGCCGTCGATGACTCCGGTAACGTGTACGTCACCGACAGGGAGAACAACCGGATCCAGAAGTTCGACTCCAAAGGATCATTCCTCATCAAATGGGGCAGCGGTGGGATAGGCAACGGCGACTTCAACATGCCTGAGAGCATAGCAGTGGATAAGGAGGGCAACATATATGTGGGTGATGAGGAGAACAACCGGGTCCAGAAGTTTGACTCCAAGGGCAACTTTGCCGCTATGCTTGGAACCTACGGCAGTGGCGATTACCAGTTCATC
>CAZIAF010000229.1:0-3169 GCA_964537625.1 uncultured Candidatus Bathyarchaeia archaeon | reverse complement strand
GAGCCAATCTGCAGGATTTGCATTCCCATCCGGACACGCAACTAAGAGCATTGCCCTAATCCTGCCGTTCATCTTTCTGGTGGATGATTCAAAAAATCTTCACAAGGCAATCAAAATCGTGATCATATTAATAGCAGGCGGAGTCTGTTTCAGCCGTGTTGTGCTTGGTGCTCATTATGTGAGTGATGTAGTTGCTGGGATGGGGATGGCTTTGATTGGGTTGCCTTTTTCAATGTTGTTTGCAAACATGGTTTTACGGAAAACCAATCAAGAACGACTCCCATTCCTCTCCAAGATATGGGGCATACTGTTGATTTTCTTGACTTACGTATTTATGATCCTGTAGATCGCTTGGAAGCTAGATCCAAAAAAAGTAATTAAATCCGTGAAAGCTAACCTGTTCCAAACACGCTGTGCGCGCGGTTCGGTTGAATAAATGGCGGGCCCGGTGGGATTCGAACCCACGACCATCAACTCCGCAGGCTGATGTCATATCCTGGCTA
This sequence comes from uncultured Candidatus Bathyarchaeia archaeon, assembly GCA_964537625.1. Classification (GTDB taxonomy): domain Archaea; phylum Thermoproteota; class Bathyarchaeia; order TCS64; family TCS64; genus UBA8941. The sequence continues at coordinate 2,666 of CAZIAF010000229.1, read as the reverse complement.
GACCACGGACCCAGCACCCAAAAGAACCAGTTTCTCATAGATAAGCTATACTCAGCCTTATAGACAGGTTGCTGCATATATCCCGCGATAGCCTTTGGTGGAGGACAGTGCTCAGCGCCTGAGGATATTATACATCACAATATTCTTAACCTCCATAGGATTGGGCACAACCTCATTCCTCCTACCAGTATATGCTACTAGTCTCGGGGCAGGCTATGTCGACCTAGGGATCATGGGGGCATTCAGAAACGTAGTTTATACTCTGATGACCATAACCGTCGGTTACCTTCTTGACAGGTTCGAGAGAATCAGAATCTACGTCGGCTTCATGGTCATCAGTATGGCTGTCATAGCTCTATTTGGGGTCATGAGCCAGGTAATGCTTCTAATAATCTGGAGCAGCCTTTTAGGCCTCGTCTCGGCAGCGTTCTGGGTGACGGCGAGCACACTGACTGCTGAAATCTCACCCTCGGAGAAACTATCGCAATCAATGGGAAGATACAACCTTTCTTGGATTCTAGGTTTCGTCGTAGGACCAGCCGTTGGAGGGTACATTTCGGGAGCCTTCGGCTTCCAGATTCTTTTCCTATTTCTCTCCGGAGTTATTTTGATTAGTATAGTTGTCATCCTGTTGAGGCTCAAGCCTGGGTTGGAGCTCCGAAACAGGGGTGAAAGCAATGGACTCAACTTTTCTCCATTAAAAAAACTGGCGTTAGCTTATCTCACGCTTGTGCCATTCACCATAATTCTCGGCATTTACATGGCGATAATGCCGGGGTACCTAAAATTGGCTGGGCTTGCAACCTCTCTGGTGGGGCTTCTGATAACTATGACAAATGGTGTGAGAGGCATCGGGTTCTTCAACTCTGAACGATTCGTCGCATGGGGAACGACCAAATCGGTCTCACTGGCTTCGATACTATTGTTCATAGGGATGTTGACTTTCTCCTATGCTAATTCTACCCTCCAATATGCTTTCCCACTCATTCTCTACGGTGTAGCCGCCGGTATCATGACTCCCTTAATGCTTGATTATATTGCGAAGAGATGCGATAAGGGGAGCCTCGGCGCTGCGATGGGACTCCACGAGGGGGTTTACGGCATTGGAATGTGCCTAGGCCCCATGATAGGTGGTGCAATAGCAGAGTTTTTCGGGCCACAGCTTCTATACAGACTTCTCTCAGTTGTTGCATTGACGATGCTACCACTAGCCTGGAGGCTTGGAAAAGACGAGAAGAAGAAAACCATCTAAACATCTAGACTACTGATTAAACGCAAAAATGCATTCGTTAAATATAGGACGCATTCGTTTATCAGAAGAATCAAAATTTGAATAACTAGACTACGCCCTTCTCCTTCAGAATTTTGATCTCCTCGACACCATAACCGAGGAGACTAGTGAGAATCTCTTCAGTATGCTGACCGAGGATGGGTGGCGCAGAGTGTACTACACAAGGCGTCTCAGACATTTTGATAGCTGGCGCAATCTGCTTGATACGGCCGGCCTCCGGGTGGTCCATCTCGATCATTGTACCTCGGTAGCGGACCTGCTCATCGGCGAATATCTCGTCGATGGTGTACACAGGAGCAACAGGTACACCGAGGACATCCAGTACCCTGATCCATTCATCTCTAGGTTTTTCTTTGAAGCGGCCCTCCAACTTTAGCAGGAGGCTGTCTCTGTTTTTCACTCGATTCTCATTACCGATATAAATCGGCTCCTTAGCGAGTTCTGTGAGGCCGAGGCCTTCGCATAGCGCGACGAAGAGTCGGTCGTTTCCGCCTCCAATGAGTATGCTCTTGCCATCGGAGGCTTCGAATGCCTGGTAAGGAACGATACTTGGGTGGGCAGAACCCATCCGTGATGGAACCTTGCCTGTTGCGAAGTAGTTACCCGCGACGTAGGTCATCCAAGCTATGCTGCCATCCATCATGCTTATGTCGAGATATTGTCCAACTCCGTCGCGTTCTCTTGCTTGGAGAGCAGCGAGAATAGCGATTACGGCCCACATTCCAGCCCCTAGGTCGGTGATTGCAACGCCTATACGCACTGGAGGTCCATTAGGCTCACCAGTGATACCCATTAAACCTCCCATCCCCTGAATTATTAGGTCATATCCTGGCTTCTCAGCGTATGGACCGGTCTGACCAAAGCTGCTAATACTGCAGTAGATTAGATGTTTATTGATTTTTTTCAATGTCGCGTAATCAGCTGATAGTCGTTCAGTCACACCTGGGCGGAAATTCTCAATAACGACATCACACCTTGCAGTCAGGCGATGGAGAATGTCCTGTCCTTCCTTAGCTTTGAGGTCGAGGGTTATGCTCTTTTTGTTCCTATTTGCAGACATGAAGTAACTACTCTGTTTACCGATAAATGGAGGGTAGGCACGTGTATCATCCCCCGTCCCGGGCATTTCTACTTTGATTACTTCGGCACCTAGGTCAGCGAGGGTCATGCTACAGTAGGGTCCAGCAAGGACGCGGCTGAGGTCAAGAACCCTGATCCCCTTTAATGGCGGTGGGCTTGTCATGAGGAAAAAGGGGCTGCATAGAAATTTAGGGTTGACGGATGATTACCTGCTCCACTTGAATTTGCACTCCATGCAAAGCGCGCGTTAGCCGGTCTCGAAATTAATTATAACTGGTTTATAATGGTCTTAATT
>CAZIAF010000228.1:0-3171 GCA_964537625.1 uncultured Candidatus Bathyarchaeia archaeon | reverse complement strand
CGAATTCTCAACTCCAATTCTCATCAAGTCTTCCCCAAACACAACACGGCCACCATACTCACTCCTCGTCCTATCCATCATCTCCTCCAAAGAAACCCCCATAAATTGAAGAATATGATAATAGACAACCAACCCCGGATTAACCCTCGAAAACAGCCTACCACACTCCTCAGGCTGTGTGTGAAGAGACAGGTAATACTTCATATCACTCGAGAGATCGGTGCCAAGGGGCGCAGCGGCGACCTCGTGGATAAGTAAATCCACCCCACTTGAGAACCGTATCAAGTTCTCGCAGAAACAAGTGTCCCCAGACAACACGACGCTTCTACCATCATATCTCACTCTGTATCCAAACGATGTCTCGTCACAGAAATGGCCATAATGGTTGACCCTGAAGGGTTCAACGCTGAGACCATCCTCCTCGTAGACAAAGCCCTCATCCACATCAACCGCCTCAATCCCGATTCCCTTCTGATGATCTAGACCGTATCTCTGCTCCCCCTCCCTCCTCACCTTCAAGTCGACGGAGAAGGCTTTCTCCAAGTTGGCCGTCATGGATTTGGTTCCTATGGGACCCCATATTCTTAGTGGGTTGTCGTGGCGCCCCATTATGGTTCCAGTTATCCACAGGTCGGGTATTCCGGTTGTGTGGTCTGAGTGTAGGTGTGTGAGGAATAGTTTGTCGTAGTCTCGTGTCTGTTTATGGAGTTGGTAGGCTCTTTGAAGAGTTCCTCTTCCGCAGTCGAATATTAGTTTGTGTCCCGCTGCTTCGACTAGTGTAGATGGACCAAATCGATCTAGTTTCGGTGAAGGGCCACCAGTTCCAAGTAATGTGACTTTGAAATCGGTGCTCATGGTTACACCAAGGTGTAGTGTGGATAAAACCATAGCCTTACGCGGTTCCACCCAATACCCAAAAAAACACTCGCAATCTGTATTAGATATCGTTAAATAACTCTTAAGCCAAGACGAATTTAGGTTCTGCTGACAGGAAAACAATCCACCTCAGCTGAACCCCGAGTGGAATGACCTAAGATGTACATCCTGTGGTATTTTGATTGGTTTGGGCCAATCGAAGAACTGGACGAGTGGGAAAAGAAGTTAAAGAAGCTCTACGATGGCAGCGACGGAGTCGAGTTAGTCGGACGCTTCGTTCCACACAACCAAAAGTTCCATTGGACGCGCATATATAAAGCGAAAGATTTCAACACTTGGGTGAATCGGAAAATGTTATCTCCACCCTTCAAACGTGACATCAAGGTTATGACTCACGCTCAAATAGACTACTATACATAAACGGCCAGGCTCTAATCCTCCCCTTTTTTTCTATCATTATTGTAGAGCAATAGAGGTGCGTGAGAAGTTGAACTCGTTTTTCACGAATCAGCCGAGTAACCAGAAATCTTATCCTAACTTCACGCTAACTCAATACCAGGGATTATATTGGTGTCGATTGAGGAGATTCAAGCTGTCTACTACATGGTGGCAGCCACAGGCGTGATGGTAGCAGCAGTGTACTACGTTATGAATATCAGAAACGCTGCTAGGGAAAGACGAAAACAGATGATAATGATGAAGCTGCCACCTATGACCAGAGAATACTTCGAGTGGAACCACCAAGTTCGCAACAGCTGGAAAGGCCCAGAAGAATTCGATAAAGTATACAGACTGGACCCTGTACTAGAGTCCAAGGTCTGGTACATCATGAACATCTACAGCGTCCTCGGACAGCTCTACGTGGAAGACATGATGAGCCTAGAGGAGATAGCACAGGCGTATTCCCCGGGGTGGATGATTGGCTGGTGGGAGATGTTCGAATTCTACATTAAGAGAATCCGTTATACCTCTGAGGGAGAGGCTGCTTACCCGGAGTATTTGGAGGGTTATGAGCGTCTTGTTAATGATTTGAAGCGGAAATACCCGCGTATGATGCAGGTACAGATGACATTTCGTGGTGAGATAGATGAGCTTCGCAAGGAGCAGCGCGCGTGCTCTTAGTTCTTGGCTCAATAGCCTTATCATGAGTCTCACCTGATACTAAGATAGGTATCAGGAATGTTAGTTGAGAAGACCTTCAATACAGGTGAAGTGTCAATTAATTACGTTGAAGGCCCCAATAATGGACCTCCACTTCTGCTTATTCATGGCTTCACAGGCAGTTGGAAGTCCTATAACCCAATATAATCACATCTTGAACCGAGGTGGCATATTTGCCCCTGACCTGAGGGGACACGGTAAATCGGGAAAAACACCTGGAAAATACGGTCTCGGCGACTATTACAAAGATCTACAGCAATTCATCGACAACATAATAAAAGAACCCGTGGTTTTAATGGGCCATAGTATAGGCGCTATTCAAACCTGCATGTTGGCGTCAAGAAACAAAGACAAAATTAAGGCAGCCATACTCTTGGATCCACCACTATTCATGCGGAGAGCAGCACTAGACCTCCTACCCTGGTGGGAAGCATACTACAATATCGCCTCGAAAGAGGGGACCATTCAAGAGCGGATAGACTACATGGAGAAACTGGAGATCGGAACGGGTGGCTCGTCTATGAAATTCACCGAACGCTTTGATCAACCCATGGTAATTGCCTGGGCAATGAATACGGTTGATCCCAGCGCATTAGAGGTTCATATAAGGAGTATATTGGAGGAGGACTATTCGCCTCTGTATTATGTTTGGTATGATCCAGAGCGCATCTTACGGGGGATCGATTGCCCTACTTTACTTTTACAGGCGGGCGTCGGAGATGTCTTAATGGACTCTGAAGTAAATGAGGCGAAGCAGTGGTTGAATGACGTTATTCATGTGAAGTTATCTAGACTCGACCATAGTTTGGGGTTATGGCAATGGAATCCCTCGGAAATTATGAGATCTATCTCCTTCTTCCTAGAGTCCATCAGATAAAGGCCTTAGAGTTTAATCCCTAGTTCCACCCGATTGTTACCAGTGACTTGAATGGTTGATGTATCTATGTTACAGTCGCTGTCCTACGTGGCAGCAGCGTTGGGAGTATGCGTTGCCGCAATCTACTACGTGATGAACCTCCGAATAAACCAGAGAAACCAGGAACTAAGCCTAAAAACACAGCAGCAGACCCTCGAGACAAGGCAGGCACAGATGTTCATGAACATCTACCAGCAGACGACCTCGAAGGATTTCAC
>CAZIAF010000227.1:0-3188 GCA_964537625.1 uncultured Candidatus Bathyarchaeia archaeon | reverse complement strand
ATCCAGAGAAAATATTCTCAGCCAAGTTCAAAGTCGAAACTTGGAAGATATAATGTTCAAATCATTTACGTGTGTAAAAATGTATCAAAGGGTGAACCTCCAAAGAAGAAAACTAGAATACTTTTGTTTCGAAATATATTATGAGTTTAGATGGAACACTTACATGTACGAGGTTACTCGAACCTACATTTACTCATTTTTAACTCAGAATATCAATAAATAGCAAATAGATAATATAACTCCATGAAAATATCCGTAGAAAAAATTGAACTCGCAGATGCAAAGCTCCCACTTCTTCTAATCGGTGTATCAGAGGAAGCAACTGAAAATGGGGCAAGTCTGAAACTAGCTGGACCATTAAAGAGAATAACAAAGGGCATCATCAAGTTAGGTGACTTCAAAGCAACTAGAGGTGAATCCTCTCTCCTCTACACAAACAACAAGGTTCCTTCTGATAGAATAATGCTTCTCGGGCTAGGAAAAAAAACCGAGATCAAAGCTGAGAGACTACGCGAAACACTTGGAGATGCATCCAGAAAGATCAGAGATCTTGGAGTCGAAGAAGTCGGTATCAGCTTGCCTCACATCGCTCAAGGAATACTAAGCGAAGCTGAGGTTGCTGAGATTGCTGCCGAGGCCTTCATAATGGGTAGCTTCCATGATTCCTTCCACAAGACTAAGAATCTTGACAAATTTAAGACAATAAAGGAACTCTTTCTTATCACCGGAAAAGATGACGAAGAGATCCAACATGGCTCAGAACAAGGCAGTATTATCGCAGAGGCGGTGAACCTATGCAGAAAGCTTGCGTGGGGCCCCCCAAACTATATCACTCCAACTAGACTTGCGGAAGAGGCCTTGAACCTCAAGGGATACGGCGTCAAGACCCAAGTCTTCGATAAAGAACAGGCCAAGAGTATTGGTTTACACAGTTTCCTCGCAGTAGCAAAGGGAACTTCCGAGCCGCCGAAGTTTATAGTGATGGAGTATGGCGATCCGAAAAGAGTAACCATTGGATTAATCGGTAAAGCGATCACCTTCGATACAGGCGGTATAAGCCTGAAACCCGGTGAGAATATGCATTTAATGAAAGCGGACATGACCGGCGGAGCAGTTGTAATCGCTGCTATGAAGGCTATAGCTCAACTAAAACTACCTGTCCATGTCTTGGGTGTTGTGCCTGCAACCGATAACATGCCCGACGGAGGAGCATATCACCCAGGAGACGTCGTTGACACCTACAGTGGCTTAACTGTAGAGGTGATAAGCACAGACGCTGAGGGTAGAATGATCCTGAATGACGCATTAAGCTATACCGCTAAAAACTACAAGCCCGCTGCAATGTTTGATTTCGCCACCCTAACAGGAGCGATCGAGGTTGCCCTAGGAGAACATGCGATGGGGTATTTTACAAACGATGAGTCCGTTGCTGAGAAGATTGAGAAGGCCTCTGAGATTAGCGGTGAGAGAGTATGGAGGATGCCCCTATGGGATGTCTATGATGAGCAGTTAAAGAGCGACGTTGCTGATTGGAAACATACAGGCGGACGACCCGGCGGAGCGATAACGGCAGCAAGGTTTCTTAGCAAATTCGTTATGGATACTCCTTGGGCTCATTTTGACATAGCTGGGCAGGACGAATCAACGAGCGATAAGGGCTACAACCCTAAGGGAAGCAGAGGCCCTGCAGTCAGGCTGGTCATCGATCTTCTAAGGCAATGGAATTAATTCCCTAAACGTGTACTCCTGTGCGCGCTGGCTTGCCTTAAATTAAACACATAGAACAACAATCACCAACAAAACCCCAACAATCAACCTCGCGAAGGCACCGCCCAGTCTAAACCCCGACGACAAGCCACTCCACCAGCGTGAGCGCTCATGTTCATCTTGTCCTAAGTGAACTCACTTTCTTTGGGCGGGCAGACCATTGGGGGACTAGACTCTAACTATCGAAATAAGATTATTATATCCTTGATGAATTTCGGGACAGATGCGCGCGCGTGATTTATGAGTTACTTTAACAAGAATGGTTGATGAATGAGTGTCTTGGTACATGCAGGAAATTGAGTATTCGCTGGTCGGGACCTCTTATAATTCAGTTGAAACAGTTAAACCTTGCTTAGAAAGCATAATTAGTTTGCTCGATACGAAAAATATGGAACTGATCGTCTGTGACAACGAATCCTCAGACGGAACAAGAGAAGCTATCGAACAATTTGCACCATTCTTCAAGAAACTAAAAGTCATTTCTAAAAAATCTACCAGAGGAAAAGGAAGGCAAATAGCATTCTTGTATAGCTCAGGAAAATATTTAATCCAATTTGATTTGGACGCTTTATATAATGAAGGACTTAGAAAACTGTTCAAATGGCATGAGCGAAATATGCCCAAATATGCCGTGATAGCTGGCAACTCAATTTTTCCACGAAAAGCATTAAAGGAGATAGGAGGTTGGAACGACCTTAACTGGAGCGAAGACTTAGACCTATGGATCCGCCTGACTTTAGCTAGCAAAGCAAAATGGTACGGTTATGAAACGAACCGTAACCTCCATTTGACAACAAGGAAAGATAGATCAAGTAAGATACTTTACAGAGCAATTAGGAGACTCCGTATTCTTCAAGACTTGTTTGCATTGAATAGAGTTACATTGCGAGGCTTAATTAGGAAAAAAGGCTTTAGTAAAAAGATTCCTTTTTATTTATTTGCTAAGATTTTTTCGATAACAGCGAGAAACTTGATTGACATCAGCAAATACTCAAGAACGTTCATTATAGATGAAAACAGTATCGATTTGGGTTTAGAAGGCGAATATTTCGTTTGGTATAGTAAAGGATTTAACTTAGATTGAAAACTAGTGCATACGTTCGACTTTTTTGAACAATTTCTGAAAACTGTATGCGCGCGCTGCCTTGTCCCGAAATAGCGCGCACGCGTCCTCCACTTCAAATAATACTCTCTCATGAAATTGATGATCCTCCTATGAAGGTCTGTTGTCAGGATCCCAAATTGTTCTTCTGCCGTTTTCCTTCCAATATCCTGATTCCATCCTTTTAAGTCCAGGAGAAATCCCTCATCGTCGAAACTATTGGTCTAATCCATTTCTTTCTAATCGTTAGAGATTTTGAGACTAGAAATATCTTTTGCGCGCGCGTTAATTTATTTTTACGATTATAACCAATGAGCAT
>CAZIAF010000226.1:0-3282 GCA_964537625.1 uncultured Candidatus Bathyarchaeia archaeon | reverse complement strand
GGTTGTATGAAGGAGTTCCCATCGTGTCTATTCAGAAGCTCAACTCCTTCGTCAATGATTTGGATGGGTACGGTCAGTGGAATTTGTATTGCGAGTGTGAAGATGAGATACCTTACGAAGATGACCTGCCTTTACCTGATGAGATCTCAATGCAGCCGTAAAGCCTTTTTTCCTTACTTTTCTCCTCTATCTCTCTTAAAATACTCGTAATTTTCTGCCTTTTTGCCAAAATACGCCAAAATACCCCCATCTTCATTGGAGGGCATCCAATGGTGTTCCAGGGCACGATCTCCTCTTCAATGGGCAAAAGGAGGTGCAGGATGAAAACGAGCTCATCTTTGGGGGGTCGGATTCAGGCAGATTTGTGGCTTATTTTAGCAATCTGGGCTGTTTTTGGGCATTTCTTTGAAAAGGGGAAATCGGGGCGTTTTACGGGTTTTTCCGGGATCGGTTACTAGGAAACGGGGGCTGATTCGGGTCCGGATTGGGGGTAGGGGAGATGAGGTGAGAGAGGGAGTTCGGATTTGTATGGATTGCGAGTATGATAATGGGAATAAGTGATGCATGGTTGTGTTGGAAATAGGAAATTAGTCGAGTGAATTTAAGGTTCGAGAAATACAAGGATAATTAGAGGAAACATTGTGACAGATATTCAAAAACTCATTAATGATTATACAAGACTAGAATTTCTTGGAGATCGCGTTCTGAATCTAATCGTTTCTTGCTATCTTTATAAAAAAAACAGTGGGGATTCAGAAGGGGAACTCACAAATAAGTTAAGATTCACTTCAAATGACAATCTTGAAGAAATAATTGATAAATTACCGGACGAATTCAAAACGGAACTTTTCAAATTCAAATGTGGTTTTAAACCTGATTCACAGGAATTAAACGCTGATGATATAGAAGCATTCATCGGAAATTATTATCTTGAACATGGGCAGGAAAAGTCCGTGATTTATTTTGAAGAACTTTTCAGAAAAGAAATCGATGCATTTGATCCAAATACTGATTACATCTCAATGCTTCAGGTCTACGCCCAGAAAAAACTGAAGGTTGTTCCCGATTATAAGTGTATAAAGGAAGAAATGGTTCAGAATAATCAACACATATTTTATTTTGAAGTATCTGTTGGACCAGACTTATTGGGAGAAGGTTTTGGTTACAGCAAATCAAAAGCCAAAAAACAGGCTGCTTTAGTCGCATGGAAAAAACTCGGTTTTTAAAATTTAATCCAATAACATACAGTAAAAAAAATATATTTTCTATTTAGCTCGTGTAAACAGTTGGAGCGTTCTCATCGTGTCATCGTTAAAATGGGCCCTTTCATCTTTGATATGTTCAGCGATTTCTGATATTAAATCCCGAAAATTCCAAATTTCAATCCCTGCTTTATTAGCCTCCAATTGTGCTTCATTTTCAAAATCCCATGTAACAATTATTTTTTTGTATTTTTTGTCTTCAAATCCGTATTTATTCAAAGTATCAATAACCTCTTTCGGAGAAAATTTTCTCTCAATAAAATATCCCAAAGTCCGCCTTTGTTTAGGTTTTTGAACTCTTTCTTTCAATTTTTCATCAGAAAATGGGAGATTGGTTAATTTACTAAAGGGTGGTGATACTGAAACTGAACTTTCAATGTGATAACGATTTAGTGTAACAGGATCAATCGCTATCAGGTCTATTTCATACTGCCCTGGGCATTTTACATTCGGAATAGTTGCCCAACCTTTAATGTATCTAACATATGCCTCAACTATTTTTTCTGACGTTTCCATAATAGCAAGATGGACTATTGTCTTGTACCTAATCGTTCTTTGTATTTTATATTGCAGATACGTTTATCAATCGATCAAAGATTACTCTTGAATAATACCGGGATGCTCATCGGACAGATTCGCACAATTAAAATCCCTGCGGCTGGTTTGGCACCATTCACGCATGTTTAGGATCCTCTTTGACATAATAGACAACATGGGAGACATTTCTCATAGCGATCCCCGTGTGATTAATTCGATGTTTCATTTGGAGATATCTGACCAGCCAATTGGGTTATTAGCGTATTCAAGTAACGTGTTCTTTGGAAGATTCAAGGTAATAACTCGCTTGATGTTATCCTTTGACCTTTCAGCGATATTTTTTGAATAATTCTTCCAATTCTTTTGCAATGGCTTTTGCATAAATTGGTGCTTTTATGTTGGCTTCTGCTTTTATTCGATCAATTGTTGATTCTGAATATCCTTCAAATTTTTCGTTTATTTCATCAAAATTTTCATCATCAAAATCGTTTTGTTCAACATCAGATTTAATTTTTATTTCATTTGGAAGAGATTCGATTAATTCTACACATTTCCTTTCATTAATTTTATCACAATAAACCAAGGGATATTTTATTTGTTTTTTTAATTCTTCGATTATTTTTTCTTTATTAATCAGGAAAATATTGGGTTCATCTGTTTTTTTTACATAGCTTGCATCTATTATTTCATCTATTGTTTGACCTTCCAATGATCTAGAATTTGGAAAAAAACGTTGCCCAGCATAATTGTGCAAACGATTAACGAAGAAACCAAGATTTACATTATAAGATGGTATTAAATGTACTTTTTCGCAAACTCCATTACAATTCTTATACATGGGACATAAGAGAACATCATATACTTTAGATGAATCGGATTTTCCTTGATCCACAATAAATTCAGCAGCAGTCCATCCCCTTGTAAAATTTAACAGTTTTATTAATTTCGAATTAATTTCATTGAAATGAACGAAATATACACCATCTATTAATTCATAGTTGCATTCTTTTGCAATTTGTATTGCTAATTTTTTTAGTGCATGTTTTGGTTTCTCAGTAAATGTTATTAGGAAATCCATAATTCCCTCCCTTTATATTTAATAATGGAATTTGTATAAAATAGTGTTATTGTGTTCAAATGTAAGAGAGCTCATTTAACACTCTGAAACAATTGGAGAAAAGGTGTTTGTTGTTTAGGAAGGGTAATCTTCTTTTTAGCTCTCCTCACTTTTGTCAAAAGCCCCAATGCTGCTATCCTCCAACGTCGATGATACAACTGCAATGGGTGTGCGGTCACCAATAGTATCTATGTAATTTATATTCATGGTAATGTTCATAGTTGTACTATCAAAACACAAAGAGCAGCCTAATCTGTTTACTTGAAATAACTTCGTTCGAACTAGTGAGATGAGAAATGGATTCTGAAGACTGGGAACGCAAAGGGCTTCTTCTGTTTACCCAAAACAGAGTTGATGAAGCGTTGG
>CAZIAF010000225.1:1355-3292 GCA_964537625.1 uncultured Candidatus Bathyarchaeia archaeon | reverse complement strand
CGCCTATCCCAGCCGTGCTCCACGGGATACGCCTCATAATCTACGACCTCGACGGAACCCTCATCGACTCAACCGAAGCGATAGTTGAGACATTCAACCGAGTCGTCGAGGAGCAGGGAGAGCCCGCCTGCCAGACTGAGGCGATAGAGGAGATGATAGGGCTGCCCCTCACCGAGATGTTCAGGAGGGTCCTGCCTTCGTTGAAGCACACACGAGTCCAAGCCTGCTGGGACAGGTTCATAGAAATATATGCAGATGTAGGGCCAAGGAAGACCCGGATACTCCCCGGCGTCACTGAGACCCTGGTCCACTTCAAGGAGGCAAGTTATATGCAGAGCATAGCCACGACTAAACGGTCAGACGTCGCATCCCTTCTCCTCGGCAAACTAGGTTTGCTCCCTTACTTCACCCTCGTCCTCGGGATAAACGACGTCGCCTCCCCGAAACCAGCCCCCGACATCATCGACCTGACACTGAGTCGCCTCGGCGTGGAACCGCGAGAGGCGGTATTTATCGAGGACACTACGATTGGCTTGCAGGCGGGTGTGAGCGCGGGGATCCACACGGTCGGCGTGACCACAGGTACCCACGACAGGGAGAGGCTCTCGACGATCAACCCCGACTACATTATCGACGGTCTGCCCGAGTTGACGCGGTTGATAGGTCGCTAGCCCTTGAGGGCGTACTGGAGCGCGCGCAGTCTGGGTTCGCCCTCGAGGCTCCTGTACATCATCGAGGAGATCTCGGCGCTTCCCATCTTCTCCGCCTCAAGAACCTCCTTCGGAGGCTGCACCTGTACGAGTGCAAGCTGGCCGGTGGGCAGCTTCTGCCTCTGCCGGTACCCACCATTCATCTCCTCGATGCCATTATCCTGCATCCACCTCAGCAGGGCATCACTGCCAAGAGCCTCTATATGCTGCACGCGCAAGGGAAACGCTCAGGGTAGCCTTAGTCGCTTCGAGGAGGCCATCGCGAGCCTCGATAAGACAATAGAGCTAGACCCGAAGGATGTCGTTGCATACGCTCAAAGAGGCTTTGCATACCATTGCATGAAAAAATATAAAGAAGCAATCGATGATTACTCAAAAAGTATAAGGATAGAAGTGAACTCAACTGCCTGAATGAATCGAGGCCAAGCGTACGCACGCGCCGCGGTACCCAGTGGGGAGTGGGGGCAAGTCCCCCTAATAAGCCAACTAGATCCTATCACAGACCTCCACTGGGTCCGCCACCTGAGGGGGGAGGATCGGCTGAGGAGGTGGGATCACCTTCCCCGCTACCCGACCGAATCCCCAGGATACGCATCTTCTGACGTGGCTTAACCTTCTCAAGCAGACCCGTGCGCGCACATATTTAATAGACTAGAGTGACCTCGACTAGTTCTCTGTTTCTTATTACTCTGAGTCTAATCCGTGTACCAGGGGTATGGTAGTGGCTAATATATTCCATGAAATCCTCCAATTTGTTGATGGTTTTATCCTCGACGCCGATGATTATATCTCCGCCGAGCATACCGTATGTGCCACCGAACTCTGCAGGGGTAGTACCCGCTCGTAGCCCTGCTTTCTCAGCGATCGAGTTCTCGAGTACACCGATTACTAGTACCCCTCGCGTTTCCTTCTCATAACCCATGTCGGACGCTATTCTGTCAGTCAGTGTATACCCGACTATCCCGAGGCTGTCATGCAGTGGTGTGCTCGTCGTTGTCTCTGGAGTGCTAGACTTCGCTGTTCTTCTTATCTTCCCTACTTCACTTATATTCCCATTCTTTTTCGGAGTTGGTATGATGCCATCTGCGATGTCTGATGAAGGGGGTATTAGTGTACCTAACGCTATCTCTGAAGTGCTTGGCTTCGCTGTTCTTCTTATCCTGTCTATTCCGCTTATATTCCCATTCTTTTTCGGAGTTGGTATGATGCCATCTGCGATGTCTGATG
>CAZIAF010000225.1:0-1255 GCA_964537625.1 uncultured Candidatus Bathyarchaeia archaeon | reverse complement strand
AAGGGGGTATTGGTGTAACTAACGCTATCTCTGAGGTGCTGGGCTTCGCGTATCTTCCTGAGGGCTCGAACGCCTGCTTAAGCTGCTCAGCCAGGTTAATTTGAGCAACTTTACCTTCAGCGTCTTCTTCACCGAGGCTCATCAGCCTTTCAAGCATCGCGTAGGTCTCTCCCTTCTTCGGGTCGATGCTCAGCCTGCCGAGCAGCTCTCCGGATAACCCCATCACCCCATGTACTAGCAAATTGGGTTGTTGGTCTAATTTATCGTCTAGCCTCCCCTCGCCTACCGCCGTGACCTGGATCTCGAATCTGCTGGTGAACTCCTCGTAAGTCAGCATTCTATCGTATTGATTATCCACCTCTCCAAAATCTTTGGAGCGGCCTACGACAAAGGATAGGCTAAGCCTCGCTTCTCCATACTCAACCTCCTGTATAAGCTTGTGTGGGGGTAACTGGGATAGATGTGATCTTACGAGCGGCTTCCCAAAGGAACCCTGAGCACGTGCCAGACCCTTAATCAGCCCATTTTTAATGAGGTAAAGGCCCGTCATCATCCTCTCCCTTTTGTCATAATTTATCTTATCGTCAACGGTGGAGTCGACCTTCGAGGAGGATGCGCTGGCTACCCTCAGCTTCTCAAGCTGCTTGAGGAGATCATCTTCATCGGACATGGCGGTCACCTAGTATACTCTTGCAGAGCCTCGATCATCCACCTCATCCGTGTTCCAGCTTTGTTTCTAAACTTTTCCGACTCCCCCTTGTTGTACTCGGTGTACTCCTTGAACCCCAGCAGCACCATGAGGCAGATCCTCGCAAGCTCGTCGACGGTGGCTCTGACCTCCTTCGGATTCATTATCAGGTCCGATAGGATCTGCAGCCTGAAGCTCTGAGCCTGATTCGCCCTTATCTCCCCCAGTGACTGATTTGCCTTCGCCAGGTTCTCCTCCTTAACCTTAAGAGTAGCCTCCTTATGCGCTAGGTCCATCTCAACCGCGCTGAGCTTGAACTGAGCCTCTCTCTGCCTGGTCTCGAGCTCGGATAACTCATGGTACAAGTTGACGACCCTTATGACCTGCACAGGGCTTCCATGCTTCCCGGCTAATGAGATTAGCTCGGTGAGGCTGCTGACGTCAAAGCCGTGCTTCGTGACCAGCAGCTTCACGATGTCGATGTAGCTCCTGAAGGCCAGGTTCTCGGATTCGAGCCTCTCCTTCTCCCTCTCAACCCCATCCTTCTCAGCAATCGCCTTAGCATTA
>CAZIAF010000224.1:0-3305 GCA_964537625.1 uncultured Candidatus Bathyarchaeia archaeon | reverse complement strand
CGTTGTCCTCATTCTCTGCCATGGAGCCATAGCCATCAACAGCCATGGAGCCACTACCATCCACGGAGCCACCGTCATCAACAGCAGGCACCGTTACTCCTTTGCTCCGCAGTAGCTCCCTGTAGTCAATGTCACCTTCAATTACACCAACCCAATCAGGTCATGCAGCTGGGGGGTGCTGGGCTCCTAGTGTTATATGATTGCAACCTCTGGTTGCAAACACTGCACCATCTGTCTTATGGTGTTTAATGGAGACCTGGCGAGCTCATTCGTTGAAGTTGTTTAGATAGAATGCTCTCGTAAGTATTTGAAGGATTAATGGTACCATATCCAGTGTTGAGGAATGGATCCATTATTTATGACTGACTAACTGCTTGCACATCCTGTAATACACTGGTGAGTGAGTAGTAGCGGAAGCGCGCACGCCCTAAAAAAGAAGCACGTGAATAATCAACCGTTATATCCACTTGTAGAACTTACATCGTTTCTCTGAGCAATCACGCACATAAGAAACAAAATTGAAATACTTTACAAACTCCAGATCTGGACATGAAACCAATGAAACGAGTTTTAATTTAAACGGCAAGCCCGCGTAAAAATGGTAACAGCACCATCTTAGCATTAAAAGCCGCTGAAGGAGTCAAAGCCGAGGGCGGCGAAGCGGAGGTAGTGTCAATTGGTAATCTAAAGATCGCCCCCTGTAACGCTTGTGATTCATGCAGAACCACACCAGAGGCAGGATGTGTAATCAAAGACGATATGCAGCCCTTATATCAAAAAATCAAAGACTCAAAGGGAATCATCTTTGCGACTCCAATCTACTGGTTCAACGTATCCGCTCAAATGAAATCACTCCTCGATCGAACATACGCGACATATAACAAAGGCGTCTACGCTTTCACGGGAAAAGACGTCGGCGTAATTCTAACCTATGAAGACGAAGACGTGTTCGTCTCAGGGGGGATCAATGCATTACGCTCCTTTCAAGACATATTCGCCTATGTCAAAGCCAACCTCGTGGGAGCGGTCTACGGTACCGCAAATAAAGCCGGAGAAGTTCAAAACAACGAAAAACTATTACAAAAAGCCTACGACTTAGGCAAAAAACTAGCAATCCGAAAATAGCACAAGCGAACAAACAAGCACATGAATAACATAAACCAGAGACTCTGATGAACACATTAGACTCGAAAGATCACATGCATTTTCGAGAGAAACTAAAAATGATAAACGTGGGTCTACTTCATATATCCCTCTAAGAATACTCTGCTTTCTTTAGCAACTCTATACGAGTCACTCGGATCCGGGAAAAGCTCGACAACCAAGTATCTCTGATAGTCAATATTCTTAAGAGCGCAGAATATCTTATCCCAATCCATTATCCCCTGACCTATTGATGGATAGGGAGGAACAGATTTTCCAGGCATTGATCGCCTCGGCTCTTTTACATGAATTTGAGTCACAGCTTCCCCAATTTTCACCAATTCCTCCTCAGGCTGAAGACCATAATCAAAAGCATTCCCAACATCATAGTAGCAACCGATATTCTCAGATCCAACCTCGTCAAGAATTGAAAGTATGTCCTTCCATGCGGCAAAGAAGGATGTAGCCGATGGTTCTAAGGCAATAGTAACGCCGGCGTCTTCAGCGAATCTAACTAGCTGCAGAAGACTACCCTTGAGTAGAGAACGCTTCTGATCGTTGGTGAGTAACATCCTCATAGGCGCGGTTTCAGGAACAAAAACCAGAATTACTTCAGTTTCGAAGTCGGTAGCCAGCTCTATGGTTTCACGAATCTGGCTTACAGCAATATCCCTGTAACGAGGATCAGGGTCCGCTAAATGGAAGGCAGGAGTCATATACCAGCCGAAGCAGAGGGAGCATATTTTGACGTTGTAGCTCCTAGCATGTTCGACTACATCGACTCGAGTCTTTTTATCTAAAAATCGAGCAACCACATTACGTGGTGGTATAGAGCTACTTTGCATCAATGGACCTATTTCTAACTCGATTGCATTGTATCCAACCTTCTGAGTGTACTCTATCTTTTGCAAAACGTTCAATGTATCTGGGAAAATACTTGAATGTAGACCTAGTTTCATAATTACTTTACCACCTTTTGGTATCCTTACTTTTCGTGCTCATCTAAGTTATTAAGAATAAGCCTCTATCTCAATAACCTCCCCCATTCATGATGAAGCGCGCGCATACCAACTCATATTCTTCCCCACCTATAGAGCGAGAGCCACCCCATCAAAACTATAAAGCTCTACAAATACTTGATAGGAGGAGAGAATATGGAACCCAAACAGCGAGCACTACAAGTCATCGACCAGAATGCTGAGCAGATCGCAGACGTTGGAGACTCAGTATGGAGCTTCGCGGAAATCGGGATGCAGGAATATGAGACACACGACCTCTTAGCCAAAGTCCTCTCACAAGAGAACTTCAGGATCGACCCGATTAAGGGTTTCCCGACAGCGGTTATGGCCACCTATGGCTCAGACAAACCGGTCATCGCAGTGCACACAGAGTTTGACGCCGTCCCAAACGGTTCGCAGGCGAATGGAGTCGCTGACCGCAGGCAGCCAGTGGTCGAGGGAGCGCCCGGGCACGCGGAGGGGCACAACACCAACGCCGCGGTAATGGTGGGAGCCGCGATTGCAGTGAAGCGTGTACTAGACGAGTTTAGCCTGACGGGGACGATCAAGCTCTTCGGCACTCCAGCCGAGGAGCAGATCCTTGCCAGACCCTACTTTGTTCGGGATGGCTATTTCAAGGGGGTCGACGCGGCCTTTCATCCCCACGTGGGCGGCGAGCTCTCTACTTCCTGGGGCATTCGACAATACGCCAATATGTCTGTGGAGTATACGTTCCACGGCAGATCTGCCCATGGCGCCAACCCGTGGCTCGCGAGGAATGCCCTCGACGGTGCCAAGCTTATGAGTGTGGGTTGGGATGCTCAGCGGCAGTACATCCAGCCGTCGGCGAGGAGCCACACGGTCATTACCGATGGCGGTGTTCAGCCGAACGTCATCCCGGAGACCGCGACCATATGGTACTACTATAGGGATGTTGATCGCGACGGTGTCCTCGCCATGTATAACCGGGCGAAAGATGTCTCGCAGGGGGCAGCTCTGATGACGGGTACCACGGTTACGGAGAACGTTCTCTCCGCCGGCTGGCCCACGCGTGACAACATCGCTATGGCTGAGATCGTCCAGAGGAACGTCGAGGTGGTGGGTATGCCGAGGTGGACTCCCGAGGAAGTCGACTTAGCATTGAGGGTGCAGAAGATCGGCACC
>CAZIAF010000223.1:0-3345 GCA_964537625.1 uncultured Candidatus Bathyarchaeia archaeon | reverse complement strand
ACTTCTATATTTGTATCAACTTCTTCTCGAAGTCGGCTACCCTGAAGTGGCTACCCCTCTTAACCACTAAATGACCTTCATCCTCAAGGTGCCTCTTATGAGCCTCTTCCCCACCAGGATATTTTGCATTCAAGACACCCTCTGCCTTAAGAGTTCGCCAATAGGGGATACTCAGATTCTTACCCTCCTTGAGGGCCTCTTCGACAGCGTTTGCGGCTGTCATGATGAAGATACCCGAAGTCAGGGAGCAACAGCCTCTAACACCATGTTTTCTGGCAATCGTCTTGCAAATCTCAACGATTGTGATGAGTCCTCCTTCCGGAACCTGCTTCATGACTTCCACCACTTCACTCGGGTTCACAAGGACGACTGTCTGCCCCGCCTCTACACCCATCTTATGTAACGCGTTGTAGCACGGGAAATTCTCCTTTAACTCCAGAGTTTTTGGTAACCCTTTCTTATCCGCAAGCTTCGCCTGCCAACTCTTCCTTCTAGTGACCATTAGGATCCTCATTATCCCAAACAATTAGAAGCTTACTGGATTCTGGATGCCCGTGCACCCGAACACGCTCGTGAACTCCATCCCTTAAACCTCAAATCTTCAAATAGCCATCTAGCCAATTAATCAATGACAACTCTTGGATAGAAGAACTCCCATAGCTACCACCTTGGGCATTTTGGCTGCGCTCTCGTTTTGGCTCCTCCTCATCAATCAATCTCCAACCCATACAGGCGAGTTTGCCATCACACTAACCCAAAACAACACAAAGGTAGTATCCGACTCGGATATTCTATATTATAACGTTACGAGTCACGAGTTTACCCTGACGAGCGAATGCGCTGCGAGGCTGAAGTCCATGGGGTGGCGTCTATCTGGGAAATTTACACTCGAGGTAAATGGGGAAGTGGAGCTTATGGGTATCTTCGTGCCTCCGATAACGTCGCGTTCGTATCCCTCAAGCCAAGTTGTTATTATGTATCCGACCTTCGAATTGAACTCGTTGAATTACAGGGTTATGAAGATCCAGATGGGGTATCCGTGGGATCAACCTGCCACCCCGGACCCCCGGGATATTCCGAGGATAGTTGAGTACTTCGAGGGATCGGGTAAATTGATACGGTGAATTGCGCTACACATGCATTAATTAGAACTCAGAATTTGCCTTTAAAGAAAACGAGACTATCCATCTTCTCTCCTATATCAGTACTCAAAATCATTCCAGACGAAGGGAGCAGCTGAGCGTTGTTTATGGTCGTCTTCTTCATAAAATATATAAGAAGAATCTACTACCACAAAGGTCTAGCCGGAAAACTCAGGTGAACACATCGATGATAATCACTACTCAAAAGATCTTCGAGAGTAGTATCTCATCTAGTTCGTCGCCATCTTAGGCGACTGGGTCACCACTTGAACTAGCAGAACCGGACCTTTCTGACGGTGAACCCCGTTGCTGATAACATTAGACCTAGAAGGAACGCTAATCGACGGAGAGCTCTTCCCGGAGTTGGGGAGGAAGTTAGGATACGGGCGAGACTTGGAGTACATCACGGATGCAGCAATATCCGGAGACCTCCCCTACGAGGAAGCCTTTGAGTTACGCACATCGATTATCATAGGCGAGTCGACTAGGAGAATACGAGAGGTAGCGGATACTATACCCCTCGTCCCAGGTGCCAAGGAGACCATCCGTATACTGAGGGGGATGGACTTAACCCCAGTAATAGTGACTGGTGGCTTCGACATCATCGCTTTGAGGGCGGCGACGGAACTCGGCGTAAACCATGTCTATTGCAACCATCTCGATGAGGTGGATGGGAGAGTGACTGGCGTCAAGCTGCCAGTTATTACCCCAAATGTAAAGGCTGACATTCTCAGGAACCTTGCGGGAAAACAGAGTACGCCGAGGAATCTCTATATCGCTGTCGGAGATGGAGCCAATGACATCCCTATGCTTAGAGCAGCCGGGCTCGGTATCGCCTTCAACGCGACGAAGAGGGTCAGGGAGGCGGCCAATGTATCGGTGGAAGACCGAAACATAGGAGCGATCATCCCCTTAATCAAACGGCACTTAGAAGAGAACGCATAGTGGCGCCCACTCCAGCCACTAATTAGATATTTTAAACCAACTTCGTATCAAATCTAAGGTACTTTGCTTAACCTATGATATTTTAAAGGTAACAATTCTGAGATCTTCACCTTATAGGGTTCATCGAGGGACCCAACTATCACATATGTATCTCCACTAAAGTCCCCGATCAACTCCCTGCATCGCCCACAAGGACTCAGAAGCTCATACCTGCCTTTACCATCCCCCCATACAGCAACTATTGCCTCGTATTCCCTTTCACCATGAGCTAAGGCGTGGCACATCGCTGCAACTTCTCCACAGACATCAGCGAACCCTACATTGGCGTTGGTATGTATTCCTGTGAAGACGTGTTTTTTCCTTGTCCGCAGAGCAGATGCGACTTCGTGGATTCCTTCTAGGTGAAGCTTGTCAGCTGTCTCCTTAGCCGCCTCTATTAGTTTGATGTCTTCGTCGCTTAGCTTTGACTTTTTCAAGTTGTTTCAATAAAATATCTATATTGCATGTATTAGGCTATTGCGCGTGCGCATCCTACTAATCCCTAACGCGTAATTCATCAAAAATGTGAATCCGAAGCCATCTACATACTCAGTGGCAGAGTCAGAGAGGCGCCGCCCCTATTCGGGGAGGAAGCCTCAGGGGGGCAATAATCTTAATCTCACATCCGCCTGACTATAAGCCATGAACCATTTCCCCTTAAACCGCCAT
Source organism: uncultured Candidatus Bathyarchaeia archaeon (assembly GCA_964537625.1). Taxonomy (GTDB): domain Archaea; phylum Thermoproteota; class Bathyarchaeia; order TCS64; family TCS64; genus UBA8941. The sequence continues at coordinate 550 of CAZIAF010000223.1, read as the reverse complement.
TTTTTTATATATAGCTTTGAAATAAAAATGCTAAACGTGATGTTTTGACTAGAATAGAAGAGTCAATCGAAATCATTGCTTCGCCGGAAAAAGTATGGAAAATGATAGCTCACGAAAGACTTCCCGAGTGGTTTGACTTATTCAAGAAAGTTGAGTTGACCTCAAAAGAAGATGACAAACTAGGTGCAACTCACCACATGACAAGCGAACTCTACGAAATAATAAAGATAGAATGGGAAGGCGAAATAACAGAATGGATAGAAAACAAAATGTATGCTTGGAGAACCATCGGAGGACCTTTCACCGGGTTCGGCTCAATGATTTTAACCCAAATTGACTCTGGAACTAGATTTACCATAGCTATGGATTATGAGATACCCCATTCTTTTCTAGGTAAGCTGATGGATAAGATATTGATTCACGAAGCGCTTGAAAGTGAGTTTGATGAAGGTCTTAAGGAACTTAAGGCTATACTGGAGAAATAGGACAATGGTCTTGTCCTCAGCTCCACCTGATATTTGAAAAATCTTAACCCAAAGTTACTTTGGTC
>CAZIAF010000222.1:0-3349 GCA_964537625.1 uncultured Candidatus Bathyarchaeia archaeon | reverse complement strand
GGTTTATTCTTGAATCTACCAATGTCTTACTTGTGCTAGCATCAATAGTAGGCATACGGTGAGCATCTTGTATGCTAAAGCCAAAATCAATTATATTAAGTACTATTTGGGTTACTCTGTTAATAATTCTCCTTGAGCCTGGAGCACCCAAACAAAAGAAAGGCACTCCATCTTTAAGAACCATAATTGGAGCATCATTGCATAGTGGGCGTTTCCAGCCTTCAATAGAATTAACATAGCCTGCTTTAGGGATAAACTTGAACATATCCCCTCCTATAAAATCCCCATTTCCTGTTGTGATACATCCTCCTGAACCCCATCCCCCATAATGCGTGCAGCATACAAAATTTCCACTTTTATCAGCTACGTTAAAATGTGTGGTTCCACCTTCACGATTTGAAGAAAAAGATGATTTATTATAGGAAGAGCACGGTCTTGGATTACGATCATATTTCCAAGGATCATGAATTGGGTTGGTAAGGTAATAGACCCAAGGCTCCTCGGTCAATTCGCCTTCGAGAGATGCTTTATCGTTGTTGATTTGATTGGCGATCTCTTTCGCATATTCTTTTGAGAGCATACCGTTTAGCGGCACATGAGCGACATTCCAATCACCAAGATAAGAGTAACGATCTGCAAATGCATGTCTTGCAGATTCTGTAAAAAAATGCAAATATTCAGAGGAGTTATGCCCAAGATCTATTAGATCTTTTGACTCGAGGAGGTTAAGTGTTTCAAGTACTGTAGGACCCCCAGTTGGTGCTGATGGAGTACTTACACTAAAATCTCGATATTCAATAGATATTGGTTTATCTAGTACAGCTTTGTACTCGGACAGGTCTTCATTTGTTAATACCCCTCCATGAGATTTGGAATATTTTATGATGGAGTCTGCATATGAACCTGTATAGAACGCTTCCGTCCCATCTAAGGAAATATGTTCAAGTAGCTTTCCTAATCTTGGTTGAGACACTTTTTCTATTTCACTAAGAGGAGGGTGTCCATTTGGAATCCAAATATCTCTTAATACCGGATTGGAGTTTAACCAATCCATCTTTTCAGCAATATATAATGTTAAATCCCAAGTGGCTACAAAGCCATTTTTAGCTAAAGAAATGGCGGGCCCCATTACATATTTTAAGGGAAGACTACCGTATAATTCATGAGCAAGACATAGCCCTGCAACCGTTCCAGGTACTGTAAAAGCCTTAGCCCCTTCCTTATTCTCATTATTCTCAACTTCATAAATCAGGTTAGTTCTTGGTTCTCGAGATATCCCTGTTATTTTATACATATCTAAATTAGAATTTTTAGGTGATTTAGCGCTAAAATCAATGGACACCATGCGATTTTCATCATTTGAATAAATTAACATGCTACCTTGTCCTGCAATTCCACCCATGTGAGCTTCTACTACTGTATTTGAGAAACCTACAGCTATTGCTGCATCAATTGCGTTACCTTTATGTTTTAACATTTTTAATCCAGAATCTGCAGAAACCCTTTGCATAGCGGTAACAATCCCGTTTTTTGCTACCACTTCATCTTTATTCGGTCGGAGCGTGCTATAAAGAGACATAATACAATCTTACGTATTTGGTCTTATTAGTTGTTGGTTCATTATTGGGTAAGAGAGTGTTAGCCCGTTGCGATATTACATGTTTCGTGCGCGCGATCCTAATGGGAGAGGGGCTCTCTGAATACTAGCACAGCAATAGTCGCGTTCACCGTCACAATGTTTGTCACCGCGGTGATCCTTGCACCAAAATAATAGCCCTTCAGATTCGCGCGCGCAATTTCCAAACACGCTAATATATGTTATTTGTTAAAGATAAATATCTACGAAAAAATATTATAATCAACAGGTGTTATGCATTGAGCATTTCATCAATAACCAAATTTGTTGACGAGCAAGAGTTGATCAATCTAACCTCGGAACTGATAAAGATACCAAGTATAACAGGCAATGAGGGAGCCATATCTGAATTTCTCGAGGGAAGAATGAGAACACTAGGCCTCACTACTAATCGTTACGAGGCTGAAGCGGGACGACCCAATATCGTAGGCATTCTTCAGGGTACAGCAGGCACTCCAAAGATAATTCTCAATGGTCACATGGACACTGTGCCACCAGGAAACCTCGATGATTGGACCTATGATCCATTTGGAGGCGAAGTTTCTAACGGAAAAATCTACGGTAGGGGGAGCTGCGACATGAAGGGTGGTATAGCAAGCACTTTGAGCGCTGTCAAGGCAATAGTTGATTCCGGTACGCGTTTAAAGGGCGACATCATTTTTTCATCAGTTGTAGATGAGGAGAGGGGAGGTTATAAAGGGACTAAATATCTGGTAGACCAGGGTATTTTGGGAGATCAAGCCCTGATAGCAGAGCCATCTCAACTGAATATTCTCATAGCGCACAAGGGAGATCTTGGTTTAGATCTCACTATCCACGGAAAAGCTGCTCATGCAGCCAATCCAGAAATGGGTTTGAACGCCATCCACAAGATGATGTATGTAATTGAGAATATTTTGAGAATCCCCAAAACTTTCAATTGGAATCAAAAAATCCACAAGCTTGTTGGACCGCCAACGATAGGTATCTCGGTCATTAATGGGGGATTGCAGAGGAACATGGTGCCAGATAAATGTAGTTGCATCATTGATAGGAGGATAGTTCCTGTTCTAGAAAGTATAGATGAAGCCAAAAGGGAAATCGAAACCGAGCTTAATAGGCTAAAAAGCCTCGATCCTCAGCTTAAAGCAGAAATTAAGACATTACTAGAAGTGGAGGCGTGCGAGATTAAAGAAGAGGAACAGATAGTCCAGACCTTGAGGAGTTGCTTCAAGGAACATATGCAGAAGGAGCCAAAGATAACGGGAGTCTCCTATTTTACGGACGCTCACTTTTTGGTCAATCAAGCCGGAATCCCAACAGCGATGTTCGGACCTGGATCCATCGATAGAGCTCACGCTGTTAATGAATACGTTGAGGTTGATCAGTTGATAAATGCCTCTAAAATATATGCACAAACATTAACAAAATTACTCAGATAATAGTTCTTTACGTACGTACTCTCAGTTTGTCAAGAACCTCTCTAGAAATCTCGAGCGGCTACATCCAAAACAACGCAGGATACACGCGCATGACTTGTAGCATAAAATCTGTACGTGTTTAGCGCGCGCATGGTAAGGGTACGTGGATCTGTGAGACTGTGATGTTAGTGTTGTCGACTTTTGGGCAGCAAGGCCGTGACCTGCCCCAGGCCTTTGAAGAGGCCCTGACTAGAGAAGGGAATAAGAGCTAAACACGTACCGCGCGCGAGTAACATATATCACCTTTTACTCA
>CAZIAF010000221.1:0-3372 GCA_964537625.1 uncultured Candidatus Bathyarchaeia archaeon | reverse complement strand
GCAGCTTCTTCATCAGCTTCACCACCTCGTCGAGGTCCTCCCCTCTAAGATCTGCCTCGAGGGAGGCCCTCACATACTCGCGAACTAGGCTGTACATGATACTCTATAGTGTTTATTCGATAATATATCACTATTTGTTTCTACGTTCATTTCTACGAAGAGGTCACTTACGCGACCAATAAAAATCCATTCACACACACACTCACTACCATCCAAATAAAATATATAATGTAATCGTTGAGAATCCCCTCATCCAAATAAATCATGACTGATCAACACACATAATAAAACCATCAAATACCCTCTCACATTTCCACGATTAAAAAAGGCGTGCGCGAACAAACCCAACCCCCCAGAGAACCCCATAAACAAGATAATCCTATAAAACCCTCAGCCATTTCCACACGCACCATGGACGCCTGACCCCATAATCCATGAACGCCTGTCCCCATGCTCTACAAAGCTCCCACTATGCACACACCATGGCACCATGGAGGAGAATTTTAACCAAAAATTCCAACACGTTTCCAACGCTATCCCAACGACCCGCAAACACATCTCCGACGACCAATCAGCACCCATCTATCACCTACCCATCAAAAACCTGAGCACATTAGCCCTCATACTATCCCAAAGATTTTAACCCCCCACAAGCGAGCGAAAACCGCGTGCGCGCTCCTATGTTAAACGTTTTCAGACGCGCGCGCCAATATTGACGCATCAAATTATTCTCACCTAAAAGTCATGTCTGAAGAAGAATACTAGTCCTTACTAAGTGACTGAGATCACGACACCAAGACCCCATCTAATCATCGTCCAGTCAACTAATATGAATCAAGGCTCATCATCACTATTGACTAAGCGCTCGTATGAACGTGATAAGAATGGCTTTTCAGTGAGTTCAACTCACTAGACTTTCAACTTGAGCAATACATGGAAGTACTCCGGTCCAATTTTTGATGCACATACACACATTGGAACCATCAACGAAATATCCCGGATGACCGCAATCGAAGATGATTTAGGGGTATCAAAACAGATTGGGATTGTTCATGATGAAGAAGGATTTCGAGCTGCAAAGGAGAATTATTCAGACAGGTTCATCTTCGCAAAATATCTCTCTCTGAAAAATTTTGCCAAATACAATGTAGACTCCGTTATAGATCAGATAGTAAAACTCAAAGATCAGGGTTATTCACTCGCCAAGTTGTGGTTTGGTCCCCGTTGGCGTGACTGGGTTGATGTTCCGAAGGATTTTCGAATCAATCATCAAAGATTAGAGCCCATCTTTCAAGCTTTGGAGGAAAACAGGATACCACTCATCATTCACGTAGGTGATCCCGACACCTATTATAAGTCTCAGTATAAAGACTTTGAGAAGTATGGCACTAAGAATGAACACCTCAAACAGTTAGAGGATATCGTGTCCAGACACCCCCAACTAAAGTTCCAGATCCCTCACTTTGGTGCACAACCTGAGATCGATAGATTGCCTAATCTATCTAGGTGGATGGATGAGTTTCCAAATATTGTGGTCGATACAGCGTCCTCGAGATGGATGGCTCGCGAGTTAAGTAGAGACATAAAAAAGGCCCGGGAATTCATGTTAAGATACTCGGATAGGGTCCTGTTTGGGACTGATATCTCTTCAAATCAAGATGACCATGATTACTTCTCTGGCCGATACGTCGCGCAGAGAATTCTTTGGGAGACAAATGAACGAGGTACTCCTCTGCCTTTCCCTGATGCTGACACAAAGGACACTGGGGGAACGGTGATCAATGGTCTTGATTTGCCTCTCTCAAGTCTTGAAAAATTGTATTGGGAGAATGCGAAGCGATTATATATGGTGTAGAAAAGCTGTTCACTTAGAGAATAAGTTACTCTATTCTTAATTCATTATCGAAATATACCGCTTACGATTAGTAAAATTTGATTAGCCAGTCTAAACCCTAGATCTGAAGACCTACCTCTGCACCAATTAAACGCTTTAAGTAGGGAGATTTTTGAACACCATCTAAAAGTGAAGAGGCAAATATAATCCATAATCTATCTTAACTAATCCTGTCAAGTAATTCTAATTCAAGCATGAAATAAAGCTACATTCGAAAAATAAGTGTATACGAAAATATTGTAAATATTAAAAGAATATTTATATAATAATTATCCATAAAAAATATTTAAAAAAAACGATTCTTGACGGGAGTAATCCCGCTATCGGCTCACTTTACGGCTTAGAACCTTCTTGGTGGCCTGTGCTTGGCGAAGCATTCTTGACAGTAGACTGGACGACCCTCTGTCGGCTTGAAGGGGACTTCCGTCTCCTTACCGCAGTCAGAGCACGTTACTTTGTGCATCTCGCGTGGTCCACTGTTGAAGCTACTACGCCTGTCTCTATAACCCATTTCATTCACTCCTTTTTTCGTATAACGGTCACCTAAAAGGTTCCCAATATACACGTATGCGGGTACATGCCCTGTTTTTAAATGTATGTATTCATGAATCAATAACACACAAGAGAAAGTCAGCTTTCCAGAATCTTTCGGCTTCTAGCAACTGACACCTTTGACCCAATTAGGGTGGACTTAAAATACTCACTTTCGGATACTCTATGCCTTCTGCGCTAATAAATTTGAAGATAATTATGGTTCTTGCTGTTAGATCAGAAAAAGGCTGACCGGATCCACCAGAATGAATAAATACGGATATTTTAGCGGTGTCGCCTCTAAGGATCAAAATGCCATTTTCAGGTAGGTCTGTTCCAGCGTTACCTGCGGAGGGATGCTCAGTAGCTAAATCTATGAAACGATCATTCACTAACACATTCGTAACATTAACTTGTGTAGTACCGGCATTCCTTAAAATAAGGTTAATAGACCACATTTTAGATGACTCGTCATAAAAAGGAGTGGCTGAAATACATTCCAACTTCTCGAATTTTGTATAATTCATCGAAAGGCCACCCATCCATGAAGCAACAGATAAAGAAATAGTGATTGCAACTCCAGCTAGAATTATTGTAGATATTACATGACTCAGACATTTTCTGTATTTTATCATATTTTTTATATCACCATTATATTAGTAGATTTACAATACAAGTTCAATTATAAATAGATAATCGACTAGATATTTAGAATGTAATTATTATAGATATATAAATAACTTGTATATTATCCAGTGAATAATAAATAGATTAAAAAATTTGAATCAATAATAAAATTATCGTTATTAAAACGATTTTTTACTTCACGAGAATCTGATTTTACTTCTAAACTTGCGCAGCCTATTTAGAGAGTAATTTAGGGTATAATGTAAATGTGCCAAATTGGAGACTAAGGGAAGGAGAGAATCTCTATACTGGACAAAAAA
>CAZIAF010000220.1:0-3396 GCA_964537625.1 uncultured Candidatus Bathyarchaeia archaeon | reverse complement strand
CTAATTCATGGTGGCGGCTGTTCAAACACCAATACAAGTTGCTACCTTTACCATTACCAATTTCCTGGACTAATAAATGCGCAGCAAGAGTCGAATTCGTCGACTCCATGTGCTCTTCCTTTTCGTCTCCAGAATCTGAACGATCCAAAAGATGTGAGCGACAACGTAACAGTTATGGATGCTTTTGAGTACTGCGCCATATGCAAGTTACCTGAACTAATTGCTACGGGAGTAAGTTGTTTAAAGATAGAGGGACGAACAGGAAGCGCCTGGTACCAAGAAGCAACAACTAAGGTTTACCGCGAACTCTTGGATCTAATCGCAGCCGGAAACATGGAGGATTATGGAAAAAGGATTGAAGAATTGAAGAATGGGGTATACTTCCTGCCTGTTCCATCAGACTTTTACAAGTTGAAGGACATCTGGTGCCTGCAGAATAGATGTTATATTGGCCCCATCTCTAATGCGCCTTACAAGACGCCTTTGACTTGGCAGACTTGGACGAAGCGACACTTCAGCTGGGTGCAGACATGATGGACATTACGATTCAAGTTGGGAATCTCCCATTGCTAAGGGAAGCTCTTGCTAGCACCTGTCAGAGAATACGTTTTGGCTCTGAGTTTTGTATGTACGCCCTTCCACCTCTTGAGTCTCTCAAAGAGGCGTATAAACTTTCAAAAGACGCTGGAAAAGACTTCGTCTATTCGACACCGAGACTCTCAGATAATGCAATGAATACTATTCGAAAACATCTACATCTACTTAACAGCCTCGGAGGTGCCACGGTTATCGTGAATGACCTTGGAACAATTAAAGTTCTTAGAGAGTTCTCATCTCTCAAACCGCATCTTGGTAGACAATTGGTATACACGCCCTCTAGATGTCCATGGAATATGATCACCGAACATTCAGTCAATTTTTTCACAAAGAGAAAGGTGGAGGAAATTTTCTATCAAACTTCCCTTAATTATGAACCGACTATTGAGTTCTTTAAAGGACTTGGAGTAATCGGCGTTGATGTAGATTGGATCCCTGAGTTATTTCCCAATCTCAGTTTTATCTCTGGAAACAAACTCAAAGTCTCGGTTAACATGCATTCGATTCCGGTTGCGATTACTCGTAAATGTCACATGGCCCGTTTCCTAGGTGAAGAAAATCTAGATACATGTTCTAGGCCATGTTATACGAAAGCGTATTTCATGAATAATAAGTTACTAGAAACAGATCTGTATCTAAATGGAAACACTGTCTTTAGGTTAAAAGAGCCCACAAAGAAGATGGTGTCAACACTTTCTAAACTTGGCGTTAATGAACTAGTACTCACCTTAAGTCCTTTAACAACAGCTAGCTTACAAACACAATTGGGAAATTTCATAAAAAGCCTTCAGGAATATTAAAAAAATAAGAAATAAATATATTTTTTAGTCAATTTTGAATTTTAGTGAAGTCAATATTGTCAGTTGTTTAGGGTTATAATCTCGTTAAATTTTGTTTATGTGTTAAATAATCATTACCATATTAAAAATAAATACCATAAGTTATTTAACTACCTCTTTGTCTTGTGCTTTGAGTGTAAATTTAAATGAACACTGGAAAAGAGTTTAGATGGAAACATATCTTCAGAGACGATGGCAAAGCAGTTATCGTCGCTATGGACCACAGCACTAGGGGGGTTGCTCCAGGCTTAGAAAATTATCTTGAAACCGTAAAGAAAGTAGCAGAGGGTGGAGCTGACGCCATCCTTCTAAGTTACGGTAACATGGTTTCCCTTGCCAAAGACCTACCAAGGAATCTAGGCTACATTGTAGGCATTCCATTTCCACCTCGCGCGGAATTCGTCAAAGAGGCCGCGGTTGCTGGAGCTGATGGATTAAAATTCACGCATTTTGGCGGATTGAGAGATGCTAACCTTAATGCTCTTCAACCTATTGCAGCTGCATGTGAACAATACGGCATCGTATTCATGCCAGAGGTAGTACCCCAAGACGACAAACACAAAACACTCAATGATCAGATTGCATCAGCCGCTAGATTAGGACAAGAAGCAGGAGGAGACTTCATAAAAACAGCTTACTCTGGAAGCGTAGAATCTTTCAAGGAAGTAGTCAAGAATTGCCCCATTCCCATAGTCATCCTTGGAGGAGAAAAGATGGATAGCGACAGAGAGCTACTTCAGGTGGTCAAGGACAGTATTGAAGCTGGAGGTGCAGGTACATGCATGGGTAGAAACGTATTCCAGCATAAAGACCCGAAAGCTATCACAGCCGCAATCTGCAAGATTGTCCATGAAGGAGCTTCTGTAGAAGAAGCTCTAAAACTCGTTTCCTAACCGAGAAGCATTTTTATCGGTAAAGATTTTAGGTTGACTTTGAACCCTTCTTTACTTTATACACTTTTTTGGTGCAAAGATGGGTTCAAGATTCAGCTCTAACTGTTTATAAAGTTCGAACATTTCTGAGTATCTAGCAACATTATTCGGATTAGGTTCTACTCTATCAATTATCTCATTATCGACTTTGGATGCGGCTTCTTCGAAGCTCTTAAACTTACCAACGCTTACTGAGAGGAGACAAGCTAGCCCTAGGGTACTTGTTTCCAACTCCTTAAGACGGCATACTGGTAGATTGAAGGTATCTGCGAATATTTTCTGCCAAAGTTTACTTTTCGCCCCTCCGCCTGTAATTATGACCAAATCCGAGGTGATTCCAGGGTTTGCGGTTTGTATGTGTTCCCAACAGAGTCTTAGGTGATAAGTTATACCTTCAAGGATGGCTCTAAACATGTGATATCGTGTATGACCCATACATAATCCAAAGAATACTCCACGAGCAAATGGATTCAGTTTTCCTTCCTCTGAGAACGTTCTCCCACCATAGGCGCGCTCCCCCATAAGGTGGGGAAGGATAATGAGACCATCAACCCCAGGTTCAATCTTCTCTGCCTCCGAATTCAGTAAGTCAAAAACGTTTATTCCTTGCTGTTCTGCGCGGATAACATCTTCTTGACAGAAAGTGTTCTTGAACCACTGAGGCATATGGCCAGCAACGCCTAAGACAGACATAGTGGATCTAGCTCCAATACCGGTAGAGTTACTGGGAGGGATCCACCAGATTCCTGGCCCAGTACCCAAATACAATAGTATGTTCGTTGGCTCTACTTTTGTTCGCTCAATTCTTCTGCCAATGCCAAAATCACCGGTACCTGTTATGATGGGTGTACCAACAGTAAGTCCTGTTTCTTTCGCTGCTTTTTCTGTTATTGCTCCTACTATTTTCTCTGATGGATAAACCTCTGGAAGTTTGTCGCAATCTAGACCAATATATTCAGTGATCCTTCGGTCCCAGATCTTTTTATCTGAATCATACATCGCGGTTCCTTGAGCATCTGATGTATCAG
>CAZIAF010000219.1:0-3403 GCA_964537625.1 uncultured Candidatus Bathyarchaeia archaeon | reverse complement strand
GTATCCTTGTGGCTTCGGGAGCCATCGACTTGCGTTCAAATCGCAACAGGCCCATACTATCGAGGGATTCTACAGGAGAAAAGAAGCATAAGGCTCAGTAGGCCACTGGTTAATAACGTTAAAATTAAAAGATATATGAATAGATATATTTTATTTTGATTGAATAAATAATAGGATATCTTTCGGAGAACATGCACTAGAGATAAGGTCTCCCATCTACAATTTCATACTTTTTCTTTTCTTCTCACCTAGGGATATCATAAGGTTCCTGTGCAGAATGCTAACCACTACGATTCATAATTATTAAATAGAACAAGATCAGCATTCCAGAAATTGAAATAGAAACATAAGGAGCATTATCTGACCATGCAGCATAAGTTATCTCGATATTACCGAATCCCAATAGAAAATATTTTGATTTTACTATAATTTCTTGACCAGGTTCAAGAGGTCCTAGTATTATTCCAGAAGTTGACTTTCCTATGAAAATGAATCCTCCTTTGACTGTGACAGTGATACTCCAGCTGACATTAAAAGCAGTGGCATTTCCTACATTCTTTATTGTAAATGGTGATATAGACGTTATTGCAAGTTCTGTCATATCATAAGGAGTTAACATAAAATCATAGGTTGTATTATCCCAAATAGTGAGGTATACCCATGCTGGGTAATACCCCTCCTTTGAGCATGTGGCATTCTTGGTACAATTACAAATGGAAATATTGGTTATATGAAAATAACCAGTTGAATCACTGTAATTCTCGCTATAAGTATCATGGAAGTACACTCGTACCCTCGCTCCTTCAATGGGATTTTCCTCAGAATCAGTAACATGACCAGATAATGTACCCCCATATGATGCAATATTCGATATGCTAGTTACACTTGTTATATGATCTGATATCAGTCTATTTGCATTGATGCTTGGAGTACTAGTAAGTTCAATGAACAAGAGAACGATTCCAACAACCAAACATTTTCTTACCAATAGATATTTATCCATAACTTTCCCTAATTTTAACTCGGACCTGTAACCGATTCAGGTCCAGTCCACCCAATAAAAAAACTTGAGAATAATTCAATGCCCGAGCGTTCTAGTGTCAGATTCGTGCTTGTATTTGTTGTTACTCGAACCGTCATTGTCATGAGCGGATGAAGATATAATACAGGAATAGTACTAACGAACCAAGCCCATTGAGGCCAAATGTTGCTAGAGATTTTTGTATAAGCAAGATGTTGATGAGAAAAAAATGCATATTGGTCCGCTATTACATCACACCATATCTCTTTTGTTCCTCTGTTTTCAATTAAAAAAGTATAACCAAGTATCCCTCTAATCGTTTGTGTATCCATATCAAACTGCCCTGATTTTATTATTATGGTTACTGTGTCATTATTGTCTTTTGTCGGTTGAAGAATCTGATACTGTGAACCCTGATATAGTGCTGTGGTAGGACGTATTTGTTCAGCAGTAATAGGTGTCATCAAACCGAAAACAAGAAGAACCCCGGCAATGACACTAACTCCAATCATTGGATTTTTATCCATGCTTTTTCCCCCTTTGTATAATTTTATAACAATGTTCTCCTATAAGAACGTTATTAATGAAGAGATGTCCTGAGTTTAGGCTACTACACCCCTACCCGCTCTGAAAACAGTGTTAAAACATACAATATTAGTGTTTTTATGCATCGTATTAGCATTTATGATGAACCTATGATATAGGTATCCATCCACTTAAAATCCATCAATTTTCATATTCTGATTACTGATGATTGATTGACAACTAAAACATATATCAGCAAGGTTATCTGACTCTATTTCTCCACTACAAATTTTACAGAATCGAGTCATGGTCTCATTATCCATTCTAAAGGTAAGTAAGGTATCCTATTATATATTAATATGAAATCCAGGATTCCCCTCCTGTAAGAATTCTGTCTGTTCATTTTTAGAGGCTTCCAACAGGAGGAAAACCGTTCATTCACAGGTTCATATTACTCATAAAATTTAGAATTCTAAATATAACTTGTTAGTATCTTTAAATAGCTACAATATCCAAAAAGATACCAAGCATTTCCCAACTCATGTATTCTATAAATACTATGAATAATAAGACCAGTGAAATTTGTTGCATATAATGAACAGTGGTCAATTCTGAAATCAGAGAATACACCAGTATCATTCCATACTTTGAATTTGACCCATAAAGGCCAGAAGCCCTTATAATAAATAGACAAACGAACATTCTTTTTGAAACAAGTAACCTGTGAATTTTGGTTATTAATTTCTAGGTCAGTGCTGTATCCGTAGCTGGAGAAAAATACGTTATTTGTTTGCCAATCACCACAAGATGAAGCTGATATACATTGTGAAAGTAATGGGATGATTAATATTATGATTAATGAACATTTAAATATGCTATTGCTTTTCATGCTACTCATTAACATGATATTGCTGATCAGTATATAAAACTTGTTCTATCAATCAAAGTTATTTATTATCTTTTCATTCATTACTTTATCATATATCTTCTTCAAATCCTCCTCAGACTGGCAATTATAGTGCATCAAATCCACATCTCCTTTCAGGGAATGACCCATAAGGATTTTCTTAATGGACGTTGGACCGCCTCTTCTATCCCATTCTTGGCTGAAGTATTTCCTTAAATCCTTAACTTGAATTGATGACTTACCATTTCTGAATAACCTTTCAATATGTGTCTGACTGAATAAACATTTTAAACAATTATTATGGTTATAGTATTCAAGATACTGTGTTAATGCCAGCTTCGTTTCTTCGGTAAAGAAAGATACTCTACTCCGTTTGGTCTTTGTTGATTGTCCATTATTAGGATTATGGTTTATCTTCACTGTTCGTTTTTCCAAATCAATATCTTCAAGATTTAATTGATACAACTCTTCAGCTCTCATACCAGAGGTAATTCCTAAGAGAATAATTGCTTTTATCTGTAAGAAATACTCATGTGTCTCAAAAAGGGATAATGTCTCTTTGATTGTCTCCAGCGATACTCGTTTAGGGATATATTGAGGTTCGGGTGGTGGATTTATCTGTCCAGCCCATTCAATACCAAGATAAGAAAGGAATTTACGTATCTGATACACTCTTTTCCTATATGTGGTTGTAGATTGCTTCTTTTGTATTGTAGTAAAGTAATCAAGGGTCTTTTCTTTATCCACTTTCCACTTAACAGAATCCAGATAATCAGTGATGAAATTCCTAATGTAATAAACCCATGTATCACTTAATCCTTCGATTTCCCTTAATTTAATAAATTCATCTAAATATTTCTTTTCTACAGGAGAAATCACCGCTTCGGGAGCCATCGACTTGCGTTCAAATCGCAACAGGCCCATGGACCTCTCTCAGAGAAAATTCAAAA
>CAZIAF010000218.1:0-3409 GCA_964537625.1 uncultured Candidatus Bathyarchaeia archaeon | reverse complement strand
GTCATCATCGGGAAAGGTGGGATGGGGGACAGGACGGCCAAAGCATGCCAGAAGTACAGCTGCGTTTACACTGCATTCACAGGCGGGGCAGCCCTTCTCGGAGCAAAAGGGATCAAGAAAGTCAGGGACGTCTTCTGGCTCGAGGAACTCGGTATGCCGGAGTGCCTCTGGGTCTACGAGACGCAGGACTTTGGTCCCCTCATTGTCGCTATCGATACCCACGGCGCAAACCTGACTGCAGACGTCGCAAAGAAGGTTAACGCCAACAGAGACAGGCTGCTCTCGGAGATGAAGTGAATGTTAACAAAAGTTGTTGAAGACACGGCGGTCGAGCTACTGAGGATAGCAGCCACTGAACTCCCAGTCGAGTATGTCCATGAGATGGATAAACTCATGAAGAAGACGAAGGGGGTGACAGGTAAGGCACAACTCAGGAGTATAATCGACAACGTTGCAATCGCCCGGAAGAATTCATGGCCTATGTGCCAGGATACCGGCGTCGTCGCTTTTATGGTCAAAGTCGGAGACAATTTTCCGCTGAAATCCGATCTCAAGGAGATTCTAACAAGGGCAACCCGCCGCGCCACGGAGGAGATACCTATCCGACCTAATGCCGTTGATATGCTAAAGGGCAACACAAATGACAATACCGGAGCTCATGTCCCAATCATAAACTGGGAGTTAGTCCCGGGTAACAGCCTCGAGATCATAGCGATGCCGAAGGGCGGAGGCAGCAGTAATGTCGCTAACCATAGGATGCTCAAACCTGGTTTAGGTATGAAGGGCGTCAAACAGTTTGTCATCGAAGCTGTCGCTGCGGCTGGCTCTCAAGGTTGTCCACCATACTTCGTCGGTATAGGTATTGGTGGCAGCGAGGATCTATGCATGCTTCTAGCTAAGAAAGCGCTTCTGAAGCCCTTCAAGGTCAGGAGCAGTGACTCCAAACTTGCTGCAATAGAGGAGGAGCTGCTGCAGAAGGTGAACGAATTAGGGATTGGTGTCATGGGACTCGGTGAGGGACCTACGGCGCTTGACCTTCACATCGAGATGGCAGCAAGGCACCCAGCCTCGCTTCCGGTGGGTATTGTCATAGGTTGCTGGGCGCTTCGCCACGCCAAAGCTACAGTTGGCCCTCGAGGTGGGGTCAAGATCGATAAGAGCCCCTAACCCAATTTTAAGCAACCTTTATCGATTTAATACTTAGAGTAGACTAGTCTGTGTGGGATACCCTTGAGGGTCTTATTCATCGAACCCCCTAAAGAGTTCTGGTTCATAATGGGTCAATATATTCCACCGCCCTTTGGAATCTTGGCTCTCGTTGGCTATCTTGAACGTGAACTTCCCACAGTCGAGGTTGAAGTCATAGACAGCCAGTCGGAGGGGCTAGACTGGGATGGGTTGGAGAAGAAGATCACGACGTTTAGCCCGGACATAGTCGCTCCAAGTGGTATGTCGACGGCAAACGCTTACCTCGCACTCAGGACCACCCAGCTTGCTAAAAAAATCGACCCTCAAATTAAAACAGTCGTCGGCGGCCAGCATTTCACCGCACTCAACAAAGAAACTCTGAATTTGTACCCAGAGGTGGACTACATCGTAAGAGGAGAGGGGGAGGAAACGCTGACAGAATTGGTCAAGACCCTCTCCGAGGGTGGGGAGCCAACTGAAGTTATGGGGCTAACCCTACGGACTTCAGACGGCATTAAAATCAACAGCGATAGGCCACTTATCTGTGACCTCAATACCCTTCCATTTCCAGCTTACCATCATGTCTCCGAGCATATGAAAGACTACTACTTCAGTCTCATGGCGGATAAGGGCACCCCGTTTGCAATAGTTGAAGGCTCTAGAGGATGCAGCCACAGTTGCTCCTACTGCAGCCAATCTCCTTTCTGGAGACACGCTCAGAGAACCAAAACCCCAAAAAGGATAACTGACGAGTTTGAGCATCTCAACAAGACCTATGGCTCAAGCTTCTTCTGGCTTACCGATGACTACTTCAGGCTCGGTCCCCAATCCGAGGCGCTTTGCGACGAAATCACAGACAGAAATCTGAAGATAAACTGGTTCTGCCAAGCACGGTGCGATGAAATAGTGAAGCATAAGGCGGTGCTTCAAAAGCTTAGGGAAGCAGGATGTGTTTGGCTGCTCGTCGGCTTCGATACACCTAGCCCGGAGACTCTACGAGTCTTTAAGCGATCTGAGTTGAACAGAGACGTCGCAAAAGAGGCAGTGGACCTCCTCCGGATGAACGATCTCTTCAGCCAGGGAACATTCATAATCGGCGAAAGAAGAGACGATAAGGAATCTATCAAGGCTCTCCGGGAGTACGCAGACTGGCTCGACCCAGACATCGCCACTTTCATGGCTTTAACTCCTTTTCCTGGGACCGAGATCTATGAAGAAGCAAAAGAGAAGGGGTGGATCGAGGATGACAACTGGGCTCGCTACGATATGGTTCACGCCATAATGCCAACGGAGCATCTCACGCGAGCCGAGGTCCAAGAGGAGCTCCACCGTTGCTATGAAGAGTTCTTTGGTAGCTGGCCTCGTCGCTTCAGGGGAATAGGCTCGAATAATCCCTACACTCGACGAACATACCAATACCTCGCACGTCAAGCAATTATGACTGGTTTGAGAGGTTTGTTCTGATGTCGGGGCAGACACCAAAGATAAATAAAAAGCCATTATCAAGATACATGGGCATCTTCTTTGTGATGCCGGTACTTACCTATTTGGGAGGTTCTTGGGTGGACTCGACTTTACTTCTTCCTAAGTTCCCTCCATTTCCCTACAATCTTTTTCTAGGGTTCACGATCTTTGGGATAGGATTATTCATCGGAATCAAGGCGACAAGACTCCTTTACATACTAGGTGGCGGTCTACCGTGGGGTGAAGCTCGACTTGAAGACCAATCAAAGAGACTCGTGAAAACAGGGTTATACACCTATACACGAAATCCAATGGTACTCGGATACTCATTGCTGCCGTTTGGTATGGGGATGATGTTTCAATCACTAGGAATGATGATTATTATTCCCCTTTCAGTGTTCGCCGTTAACATTGCTATAGTTAAGCTAAAAGAGGAACCACGGCTGGTGGAGAGATTTGGGAAAGAATATGAGGAGTATCGCGCTCGGACGCCATTTCTCCTCCCACGGTTCGGCGAGGTAATACACGCCAGTGCTATTTGGAGAGGGGGTTATCTCAAACTTGCAGCGATCCCTCTTCTCGGTATCCTACTATTAGCAGGGTTAACCTACAGCTACCATGGTGCATCTATATCTAACCAGAAGGTGCTGTCAGCCAGCATTTTTATCTTGATCTGTATTGTAGGAACCATAGCTGGCGTATTCCCGTCTAAGGTGTCTGAACTCTTTAAAGGTGTCAGAAGGGGTATTAGAGACGA
>CAZIAF010000217.1:0-3483 GCA_964537625.1 uncultured Candidatus Bathyarchaeia archaeon | reverse complement strand
GGTACAAGGACGCCGTCACCCGTCTGGATGACCTTAGAACGAGCCTTCACGTTTATGAACTCGCAGACCTTCTCACAGAGCTCACAGCCTATACATTTTTCCATGTTCACGATCTTAACCTTAGTCAATGTCTCGCCTCAAGTCGCATCTCTGATAGACTTGTCGACCCAAGAAGCCGTTTTTAAGCCCGTCTGGAACGCTCTCCCCACTTTGCTAATTCCGGTTGTAACGTCGCCTGTAGCGAAGACCTTCGCCTTAGATGACATATACATGTTATTGACCTGTATACCACCCCATCTCAGTGTCTTAACATCCTGAGAGGTCCTACTGGTGGGAGGAGTTGGTATCTGTCCTATCCCTACTACAATACTATCGACGTTCTCAAGGATCCTCTCTGTGCCAGGGATCTGCTCCATTTTAAGGACAACTCCCCCTCTCACATCGGCGTTTACGCTTATAATCTCAACTGACTTGACGTTTCCCTCTCCGAGTACCCTCCTTATCACGGCCCTTTCCGTGTGGATAACACCCTTCCTTTTCAGCCTGTTTATCTCGTAGCTACCCGAAGGAGCGTCTAAGCCGTTCTCTATCGAGATGAGGTTGACCTTATGGCCCTCCCTCACGGCTTCTAGGGCGGCATCGACTGCGACGAGTCCCGAACCTATCACTGCTACGTTTTCCCCGAGTTTGATCGTTTCTCTCTCGGGGATGAGTGAGAGTTCATAGCTCTTGCACCTGAATAGGTACTCGAGTGCAGAATGGATGCCCTTTAAGCCGACGGGTTCGGCGGGGAGACTTCTCGAGTTCCACGTCCCGGTCGCGATGATTGTGGCATCAAAGTCGTCTGTGACTCTATCAAGATTCACAGTTTCCTTCACGAGGTCGTCTCCCAGGATCGTATCCCCGTCGGCAACAACCTTACATGAAGTCTTTATCTCCACGCCGAATTTCTCCTCGAGCTCCTTGCAGCCGAGGAGGACCCTACTACTCGGTATCCTAGTTTCGGGTATACCGAAGACCATTATGCCTCCGGGAAGTGGTAGCCTCTCGTAGATCGTGACTCCATATCCCTTGCAGGCTAGATAGCCGGCGGCCGCTAGCCCGGAAGGACCAGCACCTATAATCGCGACCCTCCTGCTGATGCTCCCCGCCAGTTTCTCATCCACATGCATAAACGCAAAGTGCATGAAATCGGCAGAGCCCATGGACAATCCTATTTGCTTCTTGATTCATATACTTAAACTAAACGAAAGACTATTTACTCGAAAAAACGCCTAGTCGAGTACGCAATTGTTAAACTATAGCAAGTGCCCTTTTTTTAATTAAAATTCTAAATTAACTTGTATCAGTAAAATGTATACGCTAAAAAAAATTAAGTAGCGATTCTTATGGAGGACACAATTCACATGCCTTTGGGTATTCAATACCCTCTGAACTCACAAATTTGAGCAACACAATAGTACGCGATGAAATAGTTGAGAACTGTTGGCCCGACCCGCCTGAATGAATATATACTTTAATTATCTTTGTAGCACCGCGATTAATCGAAATTCCAGTTTCTGGTATATCCGTTCCTGCATTTCCCGCCGAAGGATTGGTTGTAGCTAGATCAATGTTTTTTCCATTTACTTGCACTTCAGTTATTATTACTTTAGTTGTTCCCGCGTTTCTCAAAGCAAGTTCGATGCACCACATTTTTGAGTTTTCATCATAAGATGAAGTAGCTGAAATTGCCTCAATTTTCTCAAATTGATTATACGTCATTGATAAACCTCCCATCCACCGAGATGTGGTAACTGAAATCGATACCGCTACCGCAGTTAGTATAAGTGTAGAGATCACGGGGCTTATTCCTTTTTTATTTTTCAGACTTTTCATTTTTACATTCACATCCATTGACTCTTTTTATAAAGCAAACGAGTTGAAGAAAACAAATGCTTGACCAAGCATATAGATGCAGAACAGCATAGCGGCTCCTCCGATGGTCCAAACCACAACTACTCCTTTCCCACTCATTCTTCATCATTCCTCCGTCTTACAGTCAATCAGTTAAGAAACATTCTTTCGACATAAGCTTACTCTGGCAATATTCAAGAGATTTTTCCATTATCGGGAAAAAAACTTGGCTAATTTCTCATTAATGACAAAGATGCATTTCAGTAACGCGTAGCAACGTAAGCCTCATAACATATGTTATACCTCATTATTTATAGTGATTAATTGAAGACCCCCCCAGAACGCCTTGGATCATTCTATCTCGGCGCAAAATACGATATTGAAAAAGGGAGTATTCTAGAAGAACCAATCAATTACGACGCTAGAGACCTAACGACTCATGCTATATGTGTTGGAATGACGGGTAGTGGCAAGACGGGTCTTTGTGTATGTCTTCTCGAGGAAGCTGCACTGGACCAGGTTCCAGCAATAATCATAGATCCTAAAGGCGATATAACAAACCTGCTTCTACAATTCCCCGATCTCAACCCCAAAGACTTTGAACCTTGGATAAATGTAGATGATGCCCGTCGAAAAGGAATGAGTGTAACCGAGTATTCAATTAACGTAGCTTCAACATGGAAAAAAGGTTTGGAAGATTGGGGAATAGGTAATGACCGAATAAAACAGTTTAAAGATTCTGTAGAGTACACCATTTTTACACCTGGCTCCGATGCAGGAATGCCAATTAGCATCATTAGTAGCTTAACTTCTCCAAAACTAGATTTCAAAGTCGATGGGGAGGCAGCTCGTGATAGAATAAGGGGAGTAGTAGCAGCTCTTTTAGATCTAATGGGTTTGAAGCTGGACCCAATAAGAAGCATTGAGGGAATACTGCTATCAAATCTCTTTGAATATTACTGGAGCCGAGATGAGGACCTTACATTTGAGAAGTTAATCACCTCAATCCAAAAACCGCCATTTTCTAAACTTGGAGTTTTTGAACTTGATACGTTTTACCCCGAAAAGGAACGCTTCCAACTAGCAATGACTATGAATACCATTTTAGCTTCTCCAAGTTTTTCAAGTTGGCTTGAGGGAGAATCACTCGATGTCGACAAGCTACTTTATAATGCTAAAGGCGGTCCTCGACATAGCATATTCTATTTGGCTCACTTGAGTGACAGTGAGAAAATGTTTTTTGTGACATTACTACTTGAAAGTATTGTCACATGGGTAAGACGACAACAGGGGACAACGAGTCTAAGGGCGATACTCTACTTCGATGAGGTATTCGGCTTCATGCCGCCCGTAGCTGAGCCTCCCTCAAAGAAACCCTTAATGACTTTACTAAAGCAGGCTCGAGCTTTTGGTATGGGGGTCACTCTGGTTACTCAGAACCCCGTAGATATTGATTATAAAGGATTAACAAACACGGGAACATGGTTTATCGGAAAACTGCAGGCTGAAAGAGATAAAGAGAAGGTTATTGCCGGTCTTAAAGGTGCCATAATAGAATCAGGAGGAATAGGGCAAGATACGGATTAC
>CAZIAF010000216.1:0-3506 GCA_964537625.1 uncultured Candidatus Bathyarchaeia archaeon | reverse complement strand
GGTCGAACCACTCAGAAGGGGTGAGTGTATCCCCTGCGAATAACGCTTTATTTACGGGGTCGTAGAGGCAGATGCTGCCCATTGTGTGACCAGGCGTATGCATACATCCAGCTTCACGGAGCCTACCTCAACGCGGTCCCCGTCACGTAGCAGCCTGTTGACCTTGACTCCTCTTCCCCCAACCGTCTGTAATATATTTTGGAGTGATGCGGGTGTCGTGTCGCTGTAATGGTAGTAATCGAGGAATTGTGACCAGGGGTCCTCAATCATCCACGCGTCCGCGGGGTGGGCTGAGAATGTTGGACTGTAGCACTCTTCCAGGTGTGGGCACGCGCCGACGTGGTCTAGGTGGTAATGTGTCAGTATCACCTGCTTGAGTTTATTCGGGCCTAGTATTTGTTCAATTGAGGCCTTAATGTTGTGCGCCTCGGAACCGACATGGGCATCAATTAACGCCGATTCTCCGTCATCGGTTATGAGGAAGAGGTTCGTCGCATTTTCCTGATATTTCAATATGTGTATGTAATCCATCAACGTAGTTCAACGACTCCGATTCCTAGTTCAACTTTTACTTAAGTTTAAATTAATTTATAAGATTTTACTTATACAACTGTGTGTGGGCCATAGTCTTATCCTGAGTCCCACCCGATTCTTATCCAGTGATTGTATGGTTGACTTAGTTGAGATTCAGGCCGCCTACTACATGGTGGCAGCCACAGGAGTATTGATCGCAGCTGCTTACTACGTGATGACATTAAGAACAACGCAGAGAAACAGCAAATCCGCTCTCGAAACTAGACAGGCACAGCTCTACATGCAGATCTACAACGAGTTCAAGTCGAAGGAGATGAGTGAAGCAGACTACGATATAATACATCTTGAGCTGCGAACCATCGACGACTGGAAGCGTCTCCTAGAGGATAAGACGAGGTACGCCGCATGGAACCAGTGGTCATGCTACTATGAGGGGATAGGCGTCATGGTGCGAGAGAATCTGCTCGAGGTTCGATTCGTTGCCGAGTTATTCTCCGGTCCATTCATATGGTTCTGGGAGAAGTTTCGTCCCATGTTCACCATGATGAGGAGGGAGTTGAATTTTCCTCGTGCTGGTGTGGAGATGGAGTATCTGTATGATGAGATTATGGAGTATTCTAGGGAGCACCCCGAGTTTAAGGTGTCTTCTCCTGTCATGAATCCTGGTGATAATGCTTAGTGCATCAACGTCTCCTCAATAATCTTATCCTCAGCTCCATCTATACTCGACCGTGGATAATATTGAGTAAACCTAACCAGAAAGATGCTGAGCTACTAATCGATCTATACCGTATGATGGCTGAAATTGAGCCCATCAACAAAGGACTATGGATGGCCGTTGAGGAACTCAACGTGAAATCCTACGACGAATTCAAGGCAAAATATCCACAAGGTAGTGAAGGTCACAGGAATCTCAGCAGGTTCCTATCCTTCATGGAGCTTGTGGGCACTCTTGTAAAGTATGGTGTGATCAACGAGGACTTGGTATTTGATCTGTTCCCGACCCCTTGGGATAGGATAGAGCCCGTGATTCGTGGCTGGCAGAAGGAGTTCGGTCCCAGTTGGAAAGAGAACTACGTTGCCATGATTGAAAGGAAGAGGGAATGGAGAAAGACTGGGAAAAACAGTTGATCCGCGGCTGAGATAAATTTATCCTCAGTGTCACTTTATCATTACAATGGAAAAAGGAGCCGAAGAGGGATGAGGTATATCTTCTTTTATGATGTAAATCTGGAGGACTTGGATATGGTCTTCGAGTGTGATAAGCAGAGGATGGAGCGTAAGGACTCCATACCGGACCTGCTACCGCCGCACATGATGGCTACAGCCGATGGTAAACTCAGTGGCTTCAGCGTCATGGAGCTTGAAAACGATGAGCAGATGGCGAAGTACATTATCCAATTCGCTAAAGCGGGGAAGAGGAACATGCGTGCGGTACCGATTTGGGAGACTTCGAAGACTAAGGCGATCTGGAAACAGTTAGAGAAGTGACTTTCATATCTAGGCACGAGCGCGCGCACAGTGCGCTACACTTCCGTAGGATCATAGCTCCAACCTTCTCAGTCATCGTGTCAACCAGCTTGATGTCATCATTATCACGATTATTGCACCCACCGCTAGGACAAACAGTAGGAGTGTGGCTTGCCTCTTCCCCCGTTGGCTATTTGGTGCCGTTTTATAGTCTATTTCTGGTTCTACCGCCACAGTTTCCATCTTCATTTTAATATGCGTACGAATCATTAGTAAATCATTAATATAACTTGAAAATACCTCTTAATGATGAACGATGAGTGGAACTGGAATAGGTGTTAAAACTTTAATTATGGCGGTAATTGCCTCAGTCCTTCTTTCAGTTAGCATATCTTATGTATTCATCCAGGGAAAAGAGGGTCCCCAAGGTATGCAAGGAATTCAAGGAATACCAGGTGTCCAAGGAATTCAAGGAATACCAGGTGTCCAAGGACCAAAAGGTGATACCGGACCGCAAGGATCAGCAGAACCTGAAGAGTCCATCGCGCTTGCGCGAAGACCTGATTATGATAGTGGTTGGATAGATACTCCAGTAAAAGGTGATGCTGCAGCATCAAAAATCAGCCATAATCTTGATACAATAAATTATATCGTTTACATATGGGGAGCAAGCTGGGATGGCCGTGAATGGCACTATCATCAATTGAATTTAGGAACTTGGGATGGTTTAGGTTGGAAGGCGCATAAAAATGACATATTACTCTGGAGAAGTCAAAACGATTTCGAATGGGTAAGGATGAGAGTCCTTATCTGGAAATTACCTGAAACCGCTGATATTCTTTAAACACATTTTTTCTTTTTGCACGCACTGCGCGCACGCAACGGTATTTCTTAGTAGATCATTTCTCTGCGCAAGCGCTTCAGGGGTCAACTTCGTCAGCGCAGATAGACTCCGATTAGCCTCCAAAGTGATGGGAGGATAGGATTATGCGCGGCGCGAGCTTCTTCTGGCTCCGGCATTCCACCGCGCATTAGGTAAACTCAAATCACACATCACAGAAACCTGATCGATGAATATGAACCGTATCTCTAGACTTCACATCGTCGACGCCCACTGCCACCCCTTCCTGCCTGAGAAAGAGTCGAAGCCATTCGAGTCATACCTCACACTAAGCGACATACCACAACGACGCGAAGACCTCACCTCGACAATGCTCTACAAACTAGTGATGAGGGAGCTCGGCAGGTTCCTCGAAGTCAAAGGCGAGGCGAAGATACTCGAGGAGAGACATAGGAGGATAAGGGGCGACCCATCCACCTACATCAACGGACTCTTCGACGACGCGGGCATAGAGACCCTCCTCGTCGACTCCGGGTACCCCTTCAAAGAATACACGGGCTACGAAATAGATCTCGGATTCTTCAAAGAACTGGTTGGCAGGCAAGCGCGCGCATTCGATCAACCGATTAGTTCTCAGGCTTGATACGGCCGAGCCTCAAAC
>CAZIAF010000215.1:0-3549 GCA_964537625.1 uncultured Candidatus Bathyarchaeia archaeon | reverse complement strand
GCGAAAACTGCTGAGGATGTTTGGCCATTTTTGAAAAAGGCATCTAAGTAAGTTTTCAGAAGTAATCTTTTTCGACATACTTTTTACACTAATCCTTTGTTATATTTTTAATATAAAAAGCAAGAGACCATGGTCTTGTGATAAGTAAGTTTTTAGAGAATAAGTTCCGGGAGTATTTCTCATTCATTGATGTAGTAAGTAAGTCACAGAAAGTACAAGAAGAGAAGAGTGGGCTCGTTGAGATTCGAACTCAAGACCTTCTCCGTGTCAGGGAGTCCCATATGGAGAAGAATGACCTTAAAGAATACCTTGATACGATTGAGTTAAGCGGTATAACATTAGGCCACAAGAAAGAAGTCAAACGATACCTTGAAGGTTATTTAGAATATCTTCATTATCGGATTGATAAATCCAAAAGTTTAGCATATTTTAAAGGTATTAAGGATACATATTCCATCGCCACATACAAAAAAGAGATGTATCAGATTCTAAAGTTCCTTACTTACCATCAAATTGAATGGGCTAAAGAAATTCAATTACCATCAGACCTAATATATGATGTGAAAAGATTCGGTCCTGATATAATACAACAAACATTATCTCATTTTGAGAAGCATCAATATTTCAAACAAATTAATGCAATTATTCTTCTAGGTGCTTCCTCTGGATTAAGAGCGGAAGAAATGTATCAGTTGAATCTTGAAGATATTGACCTCGATAATAGAATTGTTCACGTCAACCATCACCCAATGAATGGCCAAACAACGAAAACACAAAGAAGTCGTGTATCATTCTTCAATGAGGAAGCTAAACAAGCATTCTCTGAATACCTTACTTACTTCAATAATAGAAACACACTAGATAGGTTGTTTTCTCAAACGCATATGACTCATTTATTCAAAGGTGTTCCAATCAGAGTAAAAGACCTTAGAAAATATTTCAGCCAGGAATGGGATAGGCGTGGTGGTCCAACCAGTATTAAGAAAATCCTTATGGGTCATTCCTTGAAAGGTGATGTTGACCTGATGCACTACAACTGCCAGTCTGAGGAGGACCTTAAGATGATATATGACAAAGTGATGGGTGGGGGTAAGGTATAAGGGTAATACATATGGGAGAGAAGCATAGGAAGAGGGATACTGTAGTAAACACATCAATCATATGATACCTTACCTTACAATTACTGTAATAGGTGCTTCTCTTGTAGATAAACGTATTTATAGGAGAACGTTGTTATAAAATTGTATAAAGGGGGAAAAGGTATGGATAAAAACCCAATAATTAGGAAATGTTTTGCTATTGGAATCATTCTCTTATTCGTTGGAACCTGTATTATTCCATCTACTGCACAATATACAGAGCAGAATCAGCGTTTTGACACAATATCTGGTCCGTTCCCACCATCAACGTGGTGGATGAAAACCTTTGGGGGAATCTGGAATGATTGTGGTTATTCGGTTAAGCAGACTACTGATGGTGGATATATTATAACAGGATTTATGAATGCATCCGCTTGGTTGCTCAAGCTGGATGGTAACGGGGATATGATGTGGGAGAAATACAATATAGGAAGAGGGTGGGGTCGTTGTGTTCAGCAGACAAGTGATGGCGGATATATCGTGCTTGGAGAAAATGCTGCTTCATATATATGGTTACTGAAAACTGACGATACTGGGAATATTGAGTGGAATACTACCTATAACAGAACAGATACAATTGAAGCTTGTGTTGTTCAACAGACCACTGATGGCGGATATTTCATTGCAGCCACGACATGGTCATCCAATTATTATTGGTTGCTGAAAACCAATACCACGGGTCATCTGATGTGGGAAAAAACCTTCGGAGGTTCGTTTTATGATGTGTGTTATTCTGGTCAGCAGACGATAGATGGTGGGTACATCATCACGGGTTGTACAACTGCATTTGGTGGTTCTTATTTTAAAGGGTGGTTGATTAAAACTGATGGTAATGGTGATATGGTATGGAATAAGACCTTTAGCGGAACAGATGATGTCATTGGTAAAGCTGTTCAACAGACCTCTGATGGGGGATATATTATCGCAGCGGATTTCTGTTGGGGAGAACCGCGTATTTTGTTGATTAAAACCGATGGTGATGGGAATACTTTATGGGAGCGGATCCTTAATGATGATAGGAATGATTATGCTAAGGCGATCCAGCAAACCACCGATGGTGGGTACATCATCATCGGAAGGACATGGTACTGGTATGGTAATGGCACTAATTCTGATTTTTTATTAACGAAAACCGATTCTGAAGGAAATACGATTTGGGCGAGAACCTTCGATAAAACCTATCTCGATGAGGCGGAAACAGGGCAACAAACAACCGATGGTGGATATATCCTTCTAGGAACTACCTATGACCCATGGGGTTCTCGGAGTGATGTCTGGATGATTAAAACCGATGAGTACGGGTATGTAACCACGCGACCAAACACCCCCACGATTGCAGGAAAAATCGATGGCGCAATAAATACATCGTATGACTATACGATTACCACAACGGATCCCGATAATGATGATGTACAATATTTCATCAATTGGGAGGATGCCACTACGACCCTTACAGGGTTTAATGCATCTGGAAAAACACTTATTGTCCCGCATACATGGACGGTAAAAGGGACGTATAATATTACAGTCAAAGCGATTGATAAAAATTGTGCAGAAAGTGATTGGGCGACTCTTACCGTAACAATGCCATGCTCGTATAAAAATCCCATTCCACAAATCTTTGAGTGGTTATTCCAGCGATTCCCTAATGCGTTTCCACTACTACGACATTTACAAGAATGGGAAAGTATGAAGTTGTAGATGGGAAACCTTACCTCCCAGGCCCTGAAACCATAGTGGTGGAAAAAACATAGCTATATCTTGTTAATTTCATAGAAAATATGTATAATACTTGCTGTTTTTTCTCATTTACCGTTCTGGTAAGGTGAATGACTTGGGTAAAAGTTATGTTGTTATACTTGTATATTTTCACAGAAATGTGCATAATACTGATAGGGGCGTTTTGGGGTTGGATTAGCAGTAGGAGTAACCTGAGGCGATTCTATAAAACATATGCCGTTATGATTTATACAAATAACAAAGCTAAACCAAAGGAGAAGATTGAAGATAAGGCCTCTTATATGGTGGTTATATCAGTTACATATCACGAAACTGCAATCATCAATAGGCTGTCATTGTATAGGCTGGCTGTAGAACATAATATAACAATCCATCACGTAAATCCTACTTTTTCAGTATTATTACAGAAGATTTTAAGGAATGATAATGATAACTGACCCGATGATTACAGGGACCTATATCAATTGTGTAATTGATATTGTTGATAACATAGTTTGGTGGTAACTATGGCTAGAATTCTCACCCAGAGAGAAATGGATGATATTTTAAGAGATAATCCCCCCTATAGGAGTTTATTAGGTCTTAATTCACCTATTTTTGTAAAGAAACTCGATATTTATTGTTAACTGCAGCTGGGAATACTGCGTGGTCTGAAGCATTAGCGTAAGAC
>CAZIAF010000214.1:0-3584 GCA_964537625.1 uncultured Candidatus Bathyarchaeia archaeon | reverse complement strand
GGCCTCCCGCGGAGCGGCGACGGCATCGCTCGCGCCGTTGGAAGGCTTCGACGATCCGCGGCTACACGGAGGGACATGGGAGACGGGCGTCATAAGATCCAGGGCGGACCTGATGAGGGTCCTGAGGGAGATAGCCCTAGGCGACCTCACCCTTCCGGAGTACGAGGCAGTCCTCAAGCTTGACAGGTCAGTTAAGTCGAAGAACTCGACGCTCCCCAGGCTAGCCGAGCTTTACAGTGCTTTCACCGCCCTCGGCATCATCCCGGGGGAGTATGGCGACTTTCTCATCCTCGCACGTGACCTGAAGAAGAGGCGCCAGTCGGTGGCCAGCGTCATGGCGTGGAGCAAGAAGCGGGATGCGCTGGATGAGCTGGGATTCACGGATGAGGTGCTTGTAAAGCTGGCTGCTGAGTGCCGGCGCCTCGCCCCAGTGGATCCAAACCCGGTTGGGTTCATGATGGAGCTCGTCGCGTCCTTGGTGAAGTACCGGGAGGTCATGCAATGCACGATGGGTATGAAGAATCAAGGGGATATCGAGGAGGCGAGACGGGACAAGGCGGTGAAGGAACGTCAGGAGGAGGAGCATAAGAAGACAGAGATCGAGCAATTATGTATCGCGAAGGGTATCACCTTAATGATGGCCTCAAATCGTCAGGGTGAGATGGAGTCCCGCGCGGCTGAACTGGAGGCAAAGAACAGGGAGCAGGAGAGAATACTGCGCGACCACAAGGAGTCTAACCACCACTACCTCGACGACGCTGAGTACAGGGTCTACTCGAAAATGAAGCTACTCTCTGAGGGGAAGCTGCCCCTTGGAACCAGTGTGCGCGAGCTCAGGTTCCATATACTAATGCTGACCGGCTTCTATGTACGGCATGCTCTTGAATCGATGGCTCCGACGCCTGAAGAGAAGGTGGGGATGGAGCGCCTCAGAGATCTGCTTGTGCAGCAGCTCAGGGTGACACCGAACGACGAGGGGATCACTGCTGCAGATCAAGTTGACCGCGGCGCCACGGCCGTAGGTGAAGGTTAAGTCGGCCCTGATGGCGGTGGCCACCCACCTGGAAATTGAACTAGTATTTCATGAGTGTACACGCGAGTTAAAACTTATCGTATCGGAGGATAGCGCACGCGACTGAATCTCTATGTTTAGCTGGGCACCCAGCGATATTTAGGGTTAGAGCCTCTAGGTATCTCTGCTTGATAGCCACATGCATAGCATCTTCCATCATGCACCGAGATGATGTCGCCGCAGCTTGGACATCTGTACTTCTCAGCCTGACTTCTAAGAAATTCATCCATACCCTTCTCCCGGATTGTCTTGAGGTTTTCAACCATGCTCATACCATAACGTGCTTTGTAGAGCTCGTCTATCCTGGATAATTTACTGCAGGGCATATCTACGCATTCGTGACAGAAGCGGATTTGCTTCTTCCTCAGTTTTTCGCAGTCTCTCTTTACAAATGCACAGTTTTTGTTTCGGGGCAAGCAGCCTGTGCAATGCGATACTTCGCCTTTCTTGTAGGGTATTCCTCGGGAATAGGCTAGATAGGATTTGCAGATTCCACAGTTCATGCCACAGGGCGCAATTTGGTCGGGAGTAAGAGCTTTAGCCATACCTTTCATTGGAATACGAAACGTTGATTAGACTTATTAGACTAGGCTTCCCAGTTCCATTTTCGAAGGTTGGATTATTAGTTGGTTAATAGTTGTATCTAGTGCAGGCGCGCGCGCGACTTGGAAAGGTTGTCTCCCTTGGGGCTGACGTTGTAGGGGCGGGAGGTATCGGTGGACACGTATCGAGCGGAGCCGATATCTTAAGCGAACGTTTCCACGGCATGACACCTGAGTGGCATAAGGAGTATGAAGCAGCATTCCAAAAGGCTCAAAATGAGGCGAAGGGGCACTTCCAAAGGTGCCCCAAGTGTAGGAAATACGTCTGTGAATCGGATTGGAACGAACAGGATAACCTCTGCGTCGACTGTGCGCCGCGTGAAAATGTCGAGGTCACAGCGGCGAGAGCAGAAAAGATGGTCACAGACATTCGGAAGATTGCTGATGAGGCTCAAGTCTTCACAGGGGTAATTGATAGAAAGCAGACAATCTGCCCAGAGTGCGGGAAACCATCAGACAGTGGAAAATTCTGCAACAACTGCGGTACATCCCTGAGCCTCGCAGTGTCCAAAGTGCGGCGCGAAGAATGTAGCCGGGACCCGTTTCTGCGGAGAATGTGGGACAAAACTCTAGCACACTCGCTTTAGACTGTAGTTTAGACTGGCATAACTAAGTTACGATATTTATGATAATTTAGATTGGTGTGATATCGGCGCGCGCCCCCAAGAGGTCATCAACACCACCAAGATAATGGGTGAGAAACCTACATCATGAAGAAGAAGACGATGGCGATAATGAGATAGCTAACCACAAGTAGGACTCCCTCCAGCCAGTGTGACTCGCCGTCGTGGACGATGTTGTCTAGTATGAAGACCGCGACAGCAATAGACACTACCTCCAACTCATTGAAGACAAGCTGCATCGGATTACCAATAACGAGACTAATGAATACGAGGAGCGGAGCAACGAAGAGCGCTATCTGGGTGCTCGACCCCAACGCGATGTTCAGTGAGAGGTCCATCTTGTCCTTCGCTGCAACTGTCACTGCGGTAAGGTGCTCAGCCGCGTTACCTATCAGGGGGATGAGTATCACACCTATGAAGAACTGGCTCATGTGAGCGGCCTCAGCAACGTGCTCGATGACTCCCACAAGCATCTCCGACATGAAAGCGACCCCAACAGTGGCAGCTAGCAGTACAAGCATCGATTTCTGTGTGGTCCACCCCTTGCCGTACTCAGCTGGCTCACCGGCATGCTTACCGCCTATGTAGAGGTGCTTGTGCGTCTTCAGGCTAAACCAAAGTGAGAGGATGTAGCAAAGCATCAAAAGCGCCGCTACTGCGAGGCTTACCTCCTCCAACACGATGAAGCCTGTGTTCTTGGAGACTAGAGCGAACATAGCGGGAAGGACAAGCCCCATGATGGCTATGGTTAGCAGCGATGCATTCACTGATGCCGCCGTCTTGTTGAACTCCTGCTTTTCCTTTCCCCAGCCGCCGATCAGCATGCTGAGCCCCAGTACGAAGAGGAAGTTGCTCACGATCGAGCCCGTGATCGACGCCTCCACGACCTCGATGAGCCCTCTTTGCAACGCGAAGATGGCGATAATCAGCTCCGTCGCGTTGCCAAACGTCGCGTTCATGAGGCCGCCTAGGCCCTCACCCATCTTGAAGCTTAGCTCCTCAGTCGCGACTCCCATCCACTTCGCGAGCGGGATAATAGCAGCTGCGCTCCCGAGGAAGACCCAAAGCGGGTCGAAGCCCAGCATCTCAAATGCCACAGTGAGCGGTATGAAGATCAGCAACGTGTTAATCGGGTCGAACCTCTTCAGCATATCCAAGCATGATACCTCTTGAGCAGCTCCCTCACGTGCTCTAATGCGCGGGTTGAGCCCAGTGAAGCCTCGTTCATCATCGCGGATATAAGCTCTATCGTGCAACGCGCGCGATTATTTTTAGCGACTTCAGCTT
>CAZIAF010000213.1:0-3608 GCA_964537625.1 uncultured Candidatus Bathyarchaeia archaeon | reverse complement strand
CAGAGAGTCAGGGGCTCCGGTAGCATCCGTGGTCGCACGATTGTGGTCGAACCCAGAAAGATCGGTTATGAGGGAATGGCCGCCTTCCATATCGACGTTTCTACAAGCGGAGGTGGTAAGACCGACTCAACCAGCATCCTCAAGACCCTCATCCGGATGCCCAATATCATTGTCGCTACGAAGACTGTCGGGGACCACGACCTCCTCGCAATAGGTGTCATCCACGACTTCGACCACCTCATGAGTCTCAACAAAGAGATAGCCGCCATCCCGGGAATCAAAAACATCCAAACAGCCCTATGGGCTGGCAGCGGCGAGATCTCCCCCAAATATTTCATCATATAAAATTGACATAAGCCGTGTCGACTACCCACTACGAATTTTTTACGCCCTTTAGAACCCTGTGGCCGCCTCCCCTCGCAAGGATCTGCACCTCACCAAAGGCCTCCTCGATAAGAGTGGCGATGGTTCTCCCACCCTTATTTGATTGGACGACGAGCTGGAGGGAGCCCCCTATTTTGAGGTGTGCTGGTGCGTCTACGATAATGGGTTCGACTACCCTCGCAATCCCCGCGGATATGGGTGGGTTTGTGACGATCGTCTCGAATTTTATATTTACTACAGGCTCGTAGAGGCTCCCGAGGCGGGTGGTTATATTCACCGCATTGTTTCGGGCAGCGTTCTCAGCTGCGAAGGCGACAGCCCGGGAGTTAACGTCGGTCATCGTGACCTCGAGACGAGAATTGATTAGCGCAGCTGTTACGCCGATTACACCATATCCACATCCGAGGTCGAGGAAGGCTCCCTCGTCGGGTAGCACCATAGATTCTGCCAATAGGCGAGTACCGTTATCGATCTTTTTATAGCTGAAGATGCCACTGGCTGTTAGGAACTCTAAACCAATTCCTCTGAGTTTACATTTGATTAACCCTCTCTTCTCAGATGACGTCGGGTTCTTGGAGAAATAGTGCTCGGACATAGTAAATTAAAGGGAAAGAATGCCTATTAAAATTTCGCTTCCAACAACGTTTTGATACGGCTAACTCTTCGCAATTTGACAATAGGGTTATCAAGTGAAGTAAGTAGTAGCTTAAGCCTAGTAGCTCAGATAGGGAGGACCATCTCGCCGAAGGTCCTCCCCTCGGCTCGGCTTCTCATCTCTGCGGAGATTTCAAAGCCTGCGCCGATTCACCTCTCCTTGGCTCAGGGGTGGTCCTCGGCGGGCATGTGCCCGCCTGCGGGAGTGTGTACGTAGACGAGTGCAGGTATTGCGGGTAAGGGTCCCTCCGGGGACCCTCCGACCCAGTCGCGCGCCGCGCGCGCCCGCGGGCTCTGCAGAGCCCTACCGACGTCTCAGGATATCCCTATACTAGGGCTGAGAGACGTTATTGAGAAGGTGCAGAGGGAGACGAGAGCTCTGTGAACATTCCAAGTATCGGAAAAGCTAGTCTGAGGTGTCCTTGCGTATTGTGACGATAGAGTCATCTCTTTAACGCTTCTTCTATATCCTGAAGCGTGAAATTATGCCTATCCTTGAGGTGAATTCTATACTCTGAGGCAGTGTATCTCTGCTCTTTTTTCATCCAAGTAACCAAGTAGCTTAGACAGTATGGGCAGACGTACCGCCTGTTAGTCATACGCTTAATTCATGAGTGATTTAGCTAAAATATTTTACTTTTCCCTAATGGACTCTATTTTCTTCTTGAGGACTTTTGAAGGAGGCTCCTTTTTGAATTCCTGATTGAGCATGCTTGAAGTCTTATCGAGAAGCGTTTTACCCTCTGGAGTCATCACAACAGAGAGCCATTTACCAAAATTCTCGAAGGCTGAAGGGTCTTCGCCTATGAAATCTATCAATGGCTGAATCTGTTTTAGCTTCTTATTCATTAGGTCCTTTTCCTTCTCCAATTCCTGAACTTTTATTTCAAGGTCTGGATTTCCGATATTTACCTCGATTATCTGAGGCTTTGGTCCAATTACTAACGAATCGTAAGCCTTCGCATAGCTGTCTAAAACCTCTCCTCTCGAATACACTCGCCCACTGTCGGGTATCTGTCTTCCCTGAATGCGATAAACTAGGTTCTTGTTGACACCCGCCGACTCCAAGGCACTGGCGTTATAGATCCTGAAACAGTGAGCTGAGAGCTTTTTACTCGATAAGCCGGCTCTGCGAATCACCTTTATGATCATGCCCGTGATGGCCTCCCCGTTCATGGTGATACCTTTGATTAATTCTTCATTTGTGTACCTGGCTCCGCCCTGCTGGTTTTGAAGCAAGATAAACAGAGGACTTTCCGAGCCGACATTGTAACCCTTATCTTTTCTCCAATTGAGCCAAGCCCGAATGGCATCTAGACTCTCGTAGCCGAAGCATGGATTACCCGGCTCCTCTGTTTTATTCCTTCGATAGTCAACTACTGTAAACTTGTCTCCGTTGTCAAGCACGGTCTTGAGATCAGAGATCTTCAAGTCAGCCAAGTCGGAGACAGCCATGCCCGTGTCTTTCAAGCTGTGAATTATGGCCATGTTTCGCGGCGAGGTCGTCGCTGTGAGTAGCTGTCTTATCTCGTCCTTCGTCCAGTTGTCCTTGAAACTTGAGGGCTTTCGAGCCATTTCCTTTCTCTGATTCTTCGTGAAGTTCACGGATAGGCCGTTCTCGGAGAGGAACCCTACTACTACGCCGACATGGTTCTTAGCATAGCCGGAGCTAGCTTCATTACTTCGCAAGTGCTTGTAGAAGTTCACGATCGTTGAATTCATGGAAGCTAAGTCTCTAGGATCGTCGCTCCTCGTGGCCTCGTAGTATCTCTTATAAAATTCCTCATAATCTTGACCGTACCAATCTAGGAATTTCTCCATGAACCCGAGTCTCTGCTTCTCTGTGCTACTTCCCCGGATGGATTGAAACCATATCTCCCAGCTCTTTCCCGCCCTTTCAACCATGTTTTAGACTTGCATTACTACGCTTTTAACGCTTATGCTCGGACACCCCTACCACGACTTGGGGTAGGTCCCTCTCTTCATTATGACACGCTCAGGGATCGCTGCTATACCGTGCTCCTCCTTCAGGATGGTGTCGCTCTCCATCTCCGACCTCATTAGGGCGATGGCCTCGTTGCGCTGCGTCATCACGGCGATGAGCCCCTTTGGGTCGATGCCCGACTCTAGGCGGAGTACCCCTGGGACGGCGAGCTGGGCTCCTGTACATATAGCCTCGACGGCGGAGTCTCTGACCCAGATGTGCGGGAGGAGGGCGAGCGCTTCCTCGACGGGGTGAAGAATCTTAATCAGAGGAGTCTCGTCCCCTTCCTTATACTGGTCCATCGCATCTGCAATCTCGTAGAGGGTGACCACCTGCGTCTCGGTGAAAGGGCCACTCCTCGTTCTTCGTAACTCTTGCATATGTGCGCCGCAGCCAAGGACCTCTCCGACGTCGCTACAGATTTTCCTGATGTAGGTTCCGCTCTGACAGGCTACTTTAAAGAGCCAGTTCCTACCGTCGCCCTCGAGATATTCTATCCTGTAAATGTGGCGGGTGCGTAGGCGTCTGCTCACAGCTGAACGGAGGGGCGGTCTCTGGAATATCTCACCCTCGAACTGCTTCAGGG
>CAZIAF010000212.1:0-3611 GCA_964537625.1 uncultured Candidatus Bathyarchaeia archaeon | reverse complement strand
TATTTGGTTAGGTCTAAGCTTGTGGAAGTACCCTAGAATGAAGATATGGGAAAAGTCATCAATTCCCTCTAAGGCTTCCTGAAACTCCGGGTATATCTCAACTATTGACCCAATACCCTTTTCTTCCTCCCTTATCATATCGTCAGAGGCATTTGTACGCACGATGCCAACTGGCTTGAACTTCACCACATCTATATCGCTCAACTTGAAACACCTGCAAGATGACCCACTTTCAATTTCTTAAATCTTGACATAAAATTTTTATTTTAAATTTAAACACCAACAATCTCAGAATGCGCGCACTGTGAATGACCTAAGCTTTATACTGGTATACGATATGTACATAGAAACAATTCAGGTGATTGGATGAATAGGAATTACTACGTTATTGCAATCGTTCTTGTAGCGGTTGTCGGGATAGGGGCATACATGTATGTGTCGCAGCCACAGACACCTAAGGCGACTACGAAGGCGATCATCGACTCTACAGGCACAACCGTAAATGTGCCGGTTAACCCTCAGAGGATCGTCGCCCTCCGCTCGATGCAGGCGGAGATGGTCGTCGTCCTAGGAGCTGAGAATAAGCTTGTCGGCATCGACGATATGACGAAAGCCGGCACCGGCTACGGACTCTTCATATCGAAGCTCCGACCCGCCTTAAAGAACCTCCCCGCACCAGTCTCCGGTAAGACCCTGAACAAGGAGTCCCTGCTGGCCCTCAAGCCAGACGTCGTCTTAGTGGGAGGCTACGGCAGGATCTCGTGGGTGAAGGAGGTCAGGGACCTTAACCAGACCTGCGTCGTCGCTCACTTCGAGGAGATAGGCAACTTCACGAGGGATCTGAAGATAATCGGGAAAGTCGTCGGAGCCGAGGATAAGGCTAACACGATCTCCGCCTCCATGGACAAGATAGTGGCGGAGGTGAAGGACAAGGTCAAAGGCTTATCAGAGTCCCAAAAGGTACGGGCCTACTTCTGCTCGCATGACGTCTACCACGTCTACGGTGGGTTGACCTTTGAGCACGCCCAGATTGTGACAGCCGGCGGCATAAACGTCGCGAAGGAGATTACGGCTTGGACGCCTGAGATTTCCCCTGAGCAGCTTATAGCTTGGAATCCGCAGGTCATTTTCACTCTTGAGGGCGTCGACGTTAATGGTATACTCAATGACCCTAAGATCCAGCAGGTCGACGCCATCAAGAACAAGAGGGTCTACGCCATCCCGGAGTCAGGGTGGGACTTCGGCTCACTCCGCTCAATATTCGCGATTAAGTGGATGTCCTCGAAGCTCTACCCCACCCTCTGGAGTGGTATCAGCATGACCTCTGAGGCGAAGGCTTTCTACAAGCTAGCATACGGGGTGGAGTACGACGGCCCGTCACTTGACTAGCCCTCGTAGGCTGGTCGATTGGCACTCTATTTGGAAGGAGACCATGGAAAAGAGCACCACGATCGCTTACAATGATCGTGGGGCGTTGAAGCAGTGGAGCCTCGAGGAGGCCGAGGAATTCGCTGAGAAGATGGCCTCCCAGTACGCTGATACGGTTATTAGCCTCATAAATCCCTCGCCTCACGACAGGGTTCTCGACGTGGGATGCGGACCCGGGACACTTGCCATACCCTTGGCACGGATCGTCGACTCCGTTACTGCCCTCGACACATCTGATGGGATGTTGAGTGTGTTGAAGAGACGTGCCGGTGAGGAGCGCCTCGGAAACATCGGATTCGTGAAGGGATTCTGGCGCGAGGCGGAGCCCGGTGTTGATATCGCTGACGAGTACGACATCGTCGTCGCCTCCAACTGCATTAACCTCCTCGGGGCTCTTGAAAGACCCGCACCTGAGGGGAGGGTCAGAATCGACTGGGACCTCGAGGATGCCCTGCTGAAGATGGATCGGGTCGGGAGACGCGTCTGTATCACTATGCCCGTGACTGACTTCATAGATAAGGACGCGGCTGCGTTCAGGTCTCTCGGCAGAGAGTACTACCCCGCACCCACGAACATACACGTGTATAACGTCATCTATCAGCTAGGCCTCAGGTCGGGCATCAGCTACTTCCTCCGGTTCAATAAGGGGGATAAAGCCGTTGAGAAGTACATCGACAGCCTTAGCTGGATGCTCACCCTACGACCCGAGGAACGGGAGCGTGTCAGACGGGACACCGAGTCCATTAAAACGGAGATCGAGAACAGCGTCCACGTCTGGACCATGCTCTCTTGGGCTAGGGAGTAGAATGGTGATGTCTGAACGCCGACACCAGTTGACGATGATTTTCCTCGGGATAGGGCTTCTCCTCACATTCGCGATCTCACTCGGCGTCGGACGTTACTGGATACCACCCCTGGACGTCCTGAGAGCCCTATTCCACGTGGGCCATTCTGAACCCGTCGTGTTAACGGTTCTCTACCAGATCAGACTACCTAGGATAATCGCGGCGACGCTAGTGGGCGCAGCCCTCTCAGTCGCGGGTGCGAGCTTCCAGGGGATGTTCAAGAACCCACTCGTCTCATCGTATACCCTCGGAGTCTCATCGGGGGCCGGCTTGGGGGCCGCACTAGCGATACTCCTATCCGGCAGCGCAGCGGTGATCCAGCTCTCGGCCTTCTCCTTCAGCCTCATCGCCGTCGGGGTAACCTACGGACTCAGCAGGATCTACAAGGGATCAAGTAATCTGACTCTGGTGCTAGCCGGGATAATAATCAGCTCCTTCTTCTCCGCATTGGTGTCCCTGATCCAGTACATCGCTGACCCGACTGAGAAGCTCCCCGCGATAGTCTTCTGGCTCATGGGCTCCCTCTCCTCAGTCGGACAGAAGGACATCTTCGTCATCGCCCCCATAATTCTGGTCAGCGTAGCGGGGTTGATGGCCGTCAGGTGGAGGATCAACCTGCTCTCGATGGGCGAGGAGGAGGCCCAGTCTATGGGAGTAGACCTCCGCATCACCATAGGCGTGGTAGTGCTCTGCAGCACCTTAGCCACAGCGGCTGCGGTGAGCGTGAGTGGCGTAATCGGATGGATTGGCCTCGTCATACCCCACATAGGTAGGATGCTCATCGGCCCCGACAACAGGAAACTGCTCCCAGTATCTGCCCTGCTGGGCGCCGTCTACCTGCTTGTGGTCGACGACATGAGCAGGACACTAACGACCGGTGAGGTGCCTGTGGGCATCCTCACGGCGCTCATAGGCACGCCGTTCTTCGCCTACCTGCTATGGAGAAACAGGGGGGCCTGGGAATGAAGCTGAGTGTAAAGGGCCTCTCCTTTGGCTACGAGGTAGATAAAATTGTATTCGATGGCGTCTCCCTGGGTGCCGAGAAGGGCGAGGTGCTGATCATATTGGGGGCGAACGGTTCCGGTAAGACGACGCTTCTCAAGTGCATTAACCGGATCCTCACTCCAAAGTCTGGGAAGGTCTTTATCGACGATAATGACGTCCATGGCCTCGGCAGGAGCCAGATCGCTCGCATGATCGGGTTCCTCCCACAGATGCACGTGTCGGCTTATCCCTATACCGTCAGAGACGTGGCCGTCATGGGGAGGGCGCCCTACCTCAGCCTAACTAGCTCCCCAAGCAGAGCCGACTACAAGATGGCTGAGTCGAGTCTAGAGT
>CAZIAF010000211.1:0-3618 GCA_964537625.1 uncultured Candidatus Bathyarchaeia archaeon | reverse complement strand
TGGGGTCCGCCCATTCGGTGTCAGCACCATAATCGTGGGTGTCGACTCGGAGGGAAGCAGGGTTATGACGACGGACCCAAGTGGAAGTTATAGAGGATATAAAGCTACGGCTGTGGGTAGGAAGAGCGAAGAGGCCAACAAGCTCCTAGAAGAGAAGTACAAGGATGATATTACTCTAGACGGAGCTATCGACCTAGCTATAGAGGCTGTAAAAATCGCCTCTGAAGGAATACTCACACCAAATAACGTCAAAGTGGCTATAATCCCAGCTGAAACCAAAATTTTCAGAAGGCTCTCCGACTCAGAAGTGCAAAAGCACATGAGGTAGAAGGGCCACAGGCATGGGAACCAATTATACCCTGGTTAGATACCAGCACGGCGGCGAAAAGTTCGAGATACTCGTCGATCCCGATAAAGGACTTGCTTACAAACACGGTGAGATCGGCGATGTGGCCAACGTTATCCTCATAGATACCATCTATACGGATGCGAACAAAGGCGAAAAAGCCTCTGAAGGTAAACTCAAAGCCGAATTTGGTACAGGTGACCCCATCGAAGTGGCGAAGATCCTCTTCGAAAAGGGAACTTTCCTTTTAACAGCAGCTCAGAGAAAAGAAATAAACGAACAGAAACTTAAACAAATCATCTCCATCATATCAAGAACTTTCGTCGACCCTGCGACAAAACTACCCCATCCAGTGATACGCATAGAAAATGCAATGGAACAGGTTCGTTTCAACGTTGACCCATTTAAACCCGCTGAGGAACAAGTGAAGGAATTGGTTATTCTCCTCAGGCCTATTCTACCTATGAGCAGTGAGAGTATTCAACTCGCCCTAAAGATTCCGCCCGAGCATGCAGCAAGATGCTTCGGAATCGTAAAGAACTATGGGGAGATAAAGAAGGATGAGTGGCAGAAAGACGGCAGCTGGGTAGCAGTAATAGAGCTTCCAGCAGCGATGCAGCTCGAGCTATTGGATAAGCTCGGCAAAGCGACACAAGGTAACCTCCAATCAAAAATACTGAAGTGAAATTGAAAAAATGAGTGCTAACTACAAAGATAGAGACCTAGTCCTCCCGGGGGATGTTTTGTATGAGGGGAGGATCAGGACAGGTGAGAACACCTTTAGGAGCCAAGAAGTTGTATTCGCGACGCGAATTGGACTTGTCACCTACTCTCAAGATAACGTCTACGTGGTTGCTCTCGAGTCAAGATACAATCCCCTCGTAAATGACTTAGTTATCGGAGAAGTCATTGACATCGAACTTGGGGAGTGGATAATTAACATCGGCGCTCAGAGTGATGCGTCCCTCAGCGTCCCCGATGCGGTGGATCGCCCTTTCCGGACCGACTTTATCATGACCCGAATACTGGACGTCGGAGACACTGTGATAGCCAAGATCGTTGATATAGACCGGAGGCGAACACCCATTCTCAGCATCCTTGGTCCCGGTCTCGGTAGAGCATATGAAGGATTTATTCTCAAAATTACCCCTTCGAAGATACCTCGTCTAATCGGTAAAAAGGGAAGCATGATCAATATGATAATCAAAGAGACTGGATGCAGAGTTACTATAGGTCAGAATGGACGCATACTCGTATCTGGTCCCAATCGTGAACGCGAAGAGATGGTAGTAAAAGTCATTGAAAAAATCGAGCAAGAGGCTCACATCTCCGGGCTCACCAACAGAACACAGGATTATTTAAAGAAACTCAAGGAGAATTTACGATGAGCAAGAAACCAACAACCAAAAAAACCGCGGTCCGTAAGCCCGCGAGGTCAAAGAAGACCGTGGCGTGGAAACGGAGCGACGGCCGAGCATTCGACGAACTCCGCAACCTCAAGATAGAGAGCGGAGTGCTGCCCAACGCTGATGGATCGGCGTACATAGAGATGGGCAGAAACAAAATAATATGTGGCGTCTTCGGTCCACGTGAGATGCACCCGAAGCACCAAGCTAAGCCAAACGAAGCGGTTCTCCGCTGCAGATATCACATGGCGCCCTTCAGCGTCGATCCACGCAGGTCGCCGGCGCCCTCGAGAAGAGACCAAGAGATTAGCATGGTAATGCGGTCAGCTCTCGAACCTGCAGTCTTCCTCGAACGCTACCCACGCGCAAGCATAGACGTTTACATCGAGGTTTTAGAAGCTGACGGGGGTACTAGATGCGCTAGCATTAATGCTGCCGCTGTGGCTCTAGTCGATGCAGGCATCCCCATGAGAGACCTAGTTGCTGCATGTGCAACAGGAAAAATCGAGGATAAACTGATCCTAGATCTAGGCGACTACGAAGACAAAAAGGGTCAGAGCGACATGCCAGTCGCATACATGCCAAAACTCAACAAATTAACTCTCCTTCAAATGGATGGCATAATGTCCACCAAAGAAGCCGAGGAAGCTATTAACCTCGCAATTGAAGGCTGCAAAAAGATCTATGAGGTTCAACGAGAAGCATTGAAAAAGAAATATGGGATCGACCAGAATCAGGTAAAACCTGAGAAGGAATTCCAACCAGAAGAGATTGAGGAAGAACCTCAGAGTGAGGAGGGACATCAATGAGTAAAAGCAACATTGTTAGTCACCTGAAGCAGAAGAAGATAACTGAGGTCTTATCCACCGGAAAAAGAATGGATGGTCGTAACTTCGAGGATTTCCGTGAACTCACCATCAAACGTGGCGTCCTCGCCAAGAGCGAGGGAAGCGCTGAGGTATGGCTTGGGAAAACCCACATCATGGTCGGTGTAAAAGTAGGAACAGGAACTCCTTTCGAAGACACTCCCGACGAAGGAGTCTTAATGTGCAACGCCGAATTCACCCCAATTGCTCACCCCAGCTGGGAACCTGGACCACCCAACGAGAACAGCATCGAACTTGCACGCGTCGTCGACAGAGGCTTACGCTCAGCAGATGTTCTAGACACTAATGAACTCAACATAATCGGCGGCAAACTAGTCCACATCGTCTTTGTTGACCTATATGTCCTTAATTACGATGGTAACCTCATTGACGCCTGTAGCGCCGGAGCTATAGCTGCCCTCATAGGAGCGAAGAAACCAGTCTACACGGTCGAGAATGGCGAAGCTAAGCGTACCGAAGAGAAAGTCCCTCTCACTATAAAGAAGAAGCCCATCGCTATCAGCATCGTCAAAATAGGAAACAACCTCATACTCGACCCAACAACCGATGAAGAGGATGTTATGGATGCTCGTCTCACAATCACAACCGACGAAAATAACAACATATGCACTATGCAAAAGAGCGGCTCCGAAGGTCTAACCCTCGATGAAATTAAGAAATGCATAAATATGGCGCAAGCAAAGGCGCCTGAGATAAGGGCGAAGGCCATAGGCGACTAAAATGACAAAGAAAAAGAAGACGTACGGTCTGAGACTAAGGACACGTGGAGGAGCTGCCATACAAAAGCGATGGACTCGCATAATGCTCCAAATGAAAAAACCACAAAAATGCCCAAGTTGCGCTAGTCTCAAAGTTAAGCGTACAGCCGTCGGCATCTGGAACTGCAATAAATGTGGCTATAAATTCGCTGGAGGAGCTTATACACCTACAACGAAAACGGGTGAGGCCTCCACTAGGGTCCAAATAAGGACCTAAAATC
>CAZIAF010000210.1:0-3627 GCA_964537625.1 uncultured Candidatus Bathyarchaeia archaeon | reverse complement strand
TTCAGTGTTATGGAACGGGAGCACGCATTCGGTCACATTGCAGCCAAATATGCATTACCGGAGCTTACAGAAGAGCTCGTAGGCCAGATGATCGTTAAAACCAAGGGAAAGATCGAGAAAGCCTTTATTGAGGACGGTGTTAAGGGTGCCGACAGAAGAAAAGTAGAATCAATTCTCAACGAACTCGAATTAGAGTTGGAGCGGATCTAACGCTTATTCAGAACTGTTTTCTCGTAGTGTCGGATCTCATCGAGCCAAGACCCTCCGACTGGAACACCTTTCCTCAGGCAATAGTAATCCCAAACTGCACCCCAAGGCATCCCCTTAAGCTCCTCCAGTAGGGCCAATCTCCCAATGTAGTCTTCCGCCTCCTCCAGCTCCCTCAACCTCTCCACAGGCTCTAAAAACGCATAGAGAATGGTCTTCCAAGTCGATCTTGCCCCAGTTACCCATGCTCCAACCCTGTTAATGCTAGCGTCAAAATAATCTAGAGCAAGACCTACCTTTTCAAAGGAGCCACTCCTAACAATCTCGGCGACCAACTCTCTAAGCTGGTCGTCTTGTACTGGAACGTGGTCGCTATCCCACCTCACTCCCCTGCTTATGTGGACAAGCACCTCGGGCATGAACTGGAGGAGCGCTGAAAGCTTGTCTGCGACTGACTCGGTTGGATGGTAATGGCCCAAGTCGAGGCAAACCATAAGCCCGCGACTAATAGCATAGCTAAGATAGAAGTCATGGCTACCTACAACGAAGGATTCGCTGCCAAGGCCAAATAGCTTTGACTCCACAGAGTCTTTGATTACTTTTGGGCTATATTTCACTGAGAAAATTTCGTCAAGGGACTCGACGAGGAGCTTCCGATACCCCCACTTGTCGATGCACTGATCCTTCATTCCGTCGGGTATCCAGAGATTGTGTATGCAAGGGGTACCTTGAGACGAACCAATATACGCAGCAGCCTCACGGCTGCGTTTAACGTGATTTATCCAGAAGCGTCTAATGGATGGCTCCTTGCTGCTCAGCGTGAACCCAGAGTCCGCCATTGGATGGGAGAAGAGAGTCGCGTTAAAGTCGAGTTTCACTCCTGTATTCTTCGCCCAATCTATCCAGCCCCTGTAGTGCTCTGGCTCGATTTCGTCGCGATCTATATCTCTATTGAATTCACCGTATGAGGCGTGAAGGTTTACTCTGTGATTACCTGGAATAAGCCTGAGTGCTTGCTTAAGATCCGCTCGGAGTTCAGAGGGCGTTCTCGCCTTTCCTGGATAGTTTCCTGTCGCCATTAAACCTCCTCCAAGGGTTGATCCCCT
The DNA here is from genome assembly GCA_964537625.1 of uncultured Candidatus Bathyarchaeia archaeon. Classification (GTDB taxonomy): domain Archaea; phylum Thermoproteota; class Bathyarchaeia; order TCS64; family TCS64; genus UBA8941. Next base: position 2,314 of record CAZIAF010000210.1, on the reverse strand, counting down.
CTCCTCGAATCCTCTTACGTCGTCACCCTGCCAGCACTGGATCGAAATGTTGACAGAATCCAACCGCTCCAAAGAATTTTCCACATCGACTCCTAGATCCTTGTATGCTATCGCAGCCAGTTCGTATGACTTCTCAATATTATTCATCACTCAACCAACCTTGACCTGTTTGCCTTTAAAAGCGAGGAAACGCTCATACGCTGAATCCCAGTCCACTCCATCTCTCGGCTCATAGAGCTCGACCTTAAAAGAAGTACGAACAATTCTCCTCAAATCGTTAAGATCCTTGATTCTGCTATCAGTCATGGCCTGAACGAGAATGTTCCCAATGGCAGTCGCCTCCATCGGGCCAGCAAAGACCTCCCTCCTAGTCGCATCACATGTGAGTTGACAGAGTAAAGTGTTTCTTGATCCTCCGCCGACAATGTGGATTCTTGAGAGTCTTCTCCCACTCACATCTTCGAGCTGAGAAAGGGTATGTCTGTATGCTAGAGCTAGACTCTCCAGGATAACTCTAACATATTCACCGATCGAGTCGGGGAGTCTTTGACTGGTAGCCGCGCAGAAGTACGAGATAGCTTCTGGCATCGAATCTGGATTCAGGAACCCCACCCAGTCAGGGTCAACCAACGACTTCAATGGCTCCGCGTCTTTCCCCAGACTTATTAACTCATCATAACTATAGTCGTGATCCTTGGACCACACCTTTTTACACTCCTGGAGAAGCCAAAGCCCCGCTATGTTCTTCAGGACTCTGAAGGTCCCGGAAACACCACCCTCGTTGGTGAGATTGTAGCTAAGTGTCTTTGCAGTGATTAGCGGCTCTCTCGTCTCAATTCCCATGAGAGACCAGGTACCCGAGCTAATATAGGCGAAGTCGGATTCCTCGGCTGGGATGGAAGCGACGGCTGAACCAGTGTCGTGACAAGCTACAGCGGAGACGGGTGTTCTTCCCAGTCCGGTCCTCCTTCTTGTATCTTTGGTGAGCTCGCCTATGTATCCTCCAGGCTGGATCACTTCCCTCATTAGACTCTCGGGCATCTCTATGGCGTTGATTATCTCCTGCTCCCATCTACGTTTCCTTGGGTTATACATTTGTGTAGTAGTGGCGAGGGTGAATTCCGAAATCTTGACGCCCGTTAGTCTATAGTTGAAAAGATCAGCCATCATTAGGAGATCGGAGGCTGATCGAAGCTCGACACTATTGTTTTTAATCATAGAGTAGAGTTGAAAGAGGGTGTTGAAGGGGAGGATCTGTGTTCCTGTCAACTCATAGAGCCTCTCCAGAGGCATTCGCTTCAGAAAACCTTTGACGGCGCCTTCAGTTCTCCTGTCCCTGTAGGTGTATGGGAGGCTGATTGGTTCACCCTTTTTTAGTAAGCAGAAGTCGACGCCCCAAGTGTCTATTCCGATGCTTCGTGGATCTCTATCCCTAGCTGAGCATCTCATACCTTCATAGATCTCGTTTAACAGCCTTGGTACATCCCAGTGGAGGTGACCGTCCACAGTCTCCACCCGGTTTGGGAACCTGTGAAGCTCAGATAAGGTTAGCCTGTCGTCGTCACTCAGAAACCCGAGCATCGCTCTACCACTCTCCGCACCGAGGTCGAAGGCGAGGTACCGGGCTGCCACATTTACAGATTGATGCAGGCTCAATATTTAACGAAGCACTACTCGAATGTCCAGTCGTCCTTCTCCTCCCAGATCCTCTCAAGTATCTTACTCGCCTGCCCGGGTGGAAGGATTAGAAAGAACTTGTCAACATGTTTGCACATTCGTTTGCTGCTTGTAGTCTTTTTCCAGTCGTCGCAATCATGTCTCAGGATCTTGTGGGAGAGATCGACCTCGATGCTGTAGTCTTTGATCTTTGCCTTGACAAGTTCTTTCGAGCTGAGCGTGATCTTAACCTCCTCAGCCATCATCTCAGCCCTCGCTAGCCTCCCAGGATCTGTGAACCTGATAAGAAGGTCTGCGACGCTCATTCCCTCCTCCTTGTCCTTGAATGCTTCGAGGGGCTGTATTTTACCGGGACGAATTTCTTCCATTCTGTATTCTTTTATTTTATCTAAGGCGCCGGTCTGCTCAGGGGTTGCAGATCCAAGTGACTGGAGGAACTCCACCGCGTTCTTCACTGCGCTAGCGTTAAAGTGGTTGTTGAAGTATCCGTAGGTCCTCTTGACTTTCTTGGAGACTTCCTCGACCTTGGGCTTCCAATCTTCGAGCTGCTTTTTGTTATACTCGTAATCATACCAAAGGCGTTTCCCTTGGCCGTGCCACCTGATGTATGCGAAGTCAGCAGTGACCTGCGTATCAG
>CAZIAF010000209.1:0-3631 GCA_964537625.1 uncultured Candidatus Bathyarchaeia archaeon | reverse complement strand
GCCACTGCGCCTTGTATGGATGAGGCTTTTGTATTTTGTCATTCTCAAAGGCACTCTCATATTCCCTTCAATACTTGGCCGGACCATAGAACAGAATGTGGCTTACAAAATGGGTAAACAAAAAGGGGAAGAATACGAGTCGCTCGTGCAACTAGAAAAGGTTCTGGAGTACTTAGATAAAAAGGGGATTGCTATTGAGCAAGTTAGGCAGGCTGTGAAGCAGGCTGAACTAGAAGCGATCCCTCAAGAACAGTTTGGCGCCTTCATTGCCCGAGCAATCCTCGATCCGGTGACCGCCAAACACGTGTTGAGGGAATCCCTTCAATCCACGAGGTATTGAAAATGAAGACGTCAGAAGTGTGTATCCAGTTCACTGGAGGAAAGGACTCCGCTTTGCTGGCGGCTTTGATGGCACAGCGGTTTGAACGAGTGCATCTGTTGACATTCCATAATCCCTTGATCGTGGATTTGGATCTGGCTTCATTGAATGTGAAAAAACTTAAAGTGATATTCGGCAGCAACAAGTTTACACACACGCTGATCGACAATGAGAGACTTTTCAAGCATCTTTATACCGCCCATTGGTTTCGAGATATCAGGAAGTACAAAACCTATGCGGCGAACAACGTCTGTCCCTCATGCAGGCTCTCGATGATAAGCCACACCATCGTATACTGCCAGCGAAATGGGATTGCTTTTGTGCGAGACGGAGCGAATAGAACAGGGTTTGACCTCTCGCAACAAGAATGGTCCTTAGCCCTTCTCAAGAAATTCTACGAAGAATATGGTATCCAATACGATTGCTTGCTTTACGGTAGTTCTCGAAACGATATTGACTTGTTGAAGCTGGGATTGGCCGCCGATAGGCCGCTGATCTTATACCGGAGCCAACCCTTGTGCAAGGGGGGCGGGGAAGTTCACAACTTCTACTTCCGTTGCTATTTTCTTCCACTCTATGGGCGAGAAGCTCGCAAAGAGCGGGATCTCGAATTACTCCAGGACAAATTGAACCTGTGTCGAGAGTTTATTGCAGGAAGTGTCCAGAAATCGATGGACGTTTGACACCTTGCAAAATCCGTTCGGGTGGATGCCGTTGGACGTTTTAAGGAGGCCGACATCACTGGTTTGGGTGGTTTGCAGATTCCATGCCTCTCGTGTACTGCAAGAAAGGATCCGGGGATAGGCAATGAAGCTTGAAGAAACTCCGCATAACTGTCAAATCCCATGTCTCCAGGCCTTAGCAGAAGGTGTTGCCGAAGTCCCACCGCAGTCAGTAGTCAGACGCATTAAACTGATGATCAGAAGACGGCTGAATCCGAGCAAGGAGCGTGCGTTCAAGAATCGTACGAACAATCTAATGAATCGGTTCTACAAGTTAGCAGGCAGGAACACAAAACCCTCTGTTTCTGCACTCACTATTCCTTTAGCGCCACTCCAAGCAGGCGACTGGGTGAGGGTGCGTACCCTGGAGGAGATCGAGGCAACACTCAACCATTGGAGACAACTGCGGGGTTGCACTTTTATGCCGGAAATGGCCAAATACTGCGGCACAACGCAGCGGGTGCTAAAGCCCATGAAGAGGTTTGTCGACGAGCGCGATCTCCGAGCTAAGAAGTCGAGTGGTATTATCTTACTGCAGGGAGTCATGTGCCAAGGTACAGCAGAATTCGGCAGTTGTGATCGTTCCTGTTTTCTGTTCTGGAGGGAAGAGTGGTTTGAGAAGATGGATCAATAGAACGTTTCGCTAATTGGAGTGGATTGTCAATCCACTCGGCGGATCGGGTGGCCGTTCATCACCCTCCGTGTATTCATGGCCACCTATGTCCAGGCCCGATCCTTGAGATCTGAGTGTTTTCCAGTAATCCTCCATAAGAGGAGCAACCGCAGTCCCTGCATCTATACACGGGGAAGCGGAGGTAAGCTTGAACCAATCAGCACTCAATTGACCATCTGCCGTTGATCCCGTTCTTGCTAAGAGTGGATCTGAACCATATTGATCTCCTGTTCCCTTCGCATCATTGTCGACATTGGAGGAGGAAACATTGTAATTGTTGTGGCCGAAGCCTAAGCCAGCGCCAGAGGCGATAAACATCATGGGAATGGAGTTTTCTTGAAAGAAAATGTTGTTTCTAATGATGGATCCGGAATGATTCCCGGAGTCAATTTTCATGTTGGCCGTAGAAGTGGCATTGACAAACGTGTTACCAGCAATAACGGTGTTGATGAGTCCATCCCCCGCTTGCCCATGGCCCCAGTAGAAGTTACGGTTAAATCCTTTCACAAAGTTATTTACAATGGTATTGTCGCTGTTCATGTAACTACTGTATTCATCTTGCATATAAATCCCGACGTTGGACCCACTCATCGGAGTATTGTTGTAGAGCACGTTTCTTTGAACCTTACAGTGTCGACAATTCTGAACGTAGATTGCGGGTGGACCGGAATGATAGACGGTGTTATCTTGGAGCGTATTATAGGTGTTGCCCCCCTCGGAGTAAGTATACATACTCAGTGACTCACCAGAGCAATACGAGACGGTGGTGTTCTGTATGGTACCATGATCCGACCCGCGAAACAGTGAAACACACGAAGCCCAATTCCCATCACGATGCAGGTCACCCAACACTCGCTCGTAACAATCGTAATAAGACGTGCATTTGTCAACAAGCCCGTAGTCTGAATTCCAAATGATTATCCCGTTTTCATAGTTATATTCTGATGTTATCCGCCGGAAAATGACATAGTCTGCCCCATTTGCCGCAAGGCCGATAGAATTGCTTTTTCTGATGGTCAGATCTTGGACGGTGACGTAATTCCCGGTGATATCAACCAATCGCCCCCAGTGGCTCGGCCTACTCCATTCTCCATCAATAATGGCCGTCTCTCCAGGGTACCCTGAGATCGTAATTCTGCTCCCGGATGTACCGCTTTTCGAAAACAAAACTGCCTGCTGATATGTTCCGCCACGAAGATACAGGGTATCTCCAGCTGCCAGCATGCCCAAACCAGTGTTAAGAGTGCATGGGCTACCAAGCGTACAGGAGGTACCGCTACCATTGGGTGCTGAATAGTAGGTTGCTGCAAACAGCGGGTTGTGAACAACAAGGAGGGGTACCAGAATTCCAAACAGTATGGTTACCAAAACTGCTGTTTTCATTTTCTTCCTCCTAGTTAGACAAATATACCATCCCAGTAAATAGATTACACAAGAGATTTGCGGAAGTCAAGCTCCAGCAGAACTCCGCCATTGCTGAACTCGAATTAGAGAGGGTTTGAGCATCTTTCTTGAAAGAAAGACTTAGGACAATTTGTCCCATCCATGACTTCTTATCACCAGAGATGCAAGATGTCTGAAAACTCCCTACAAGAGAATTTCGGGAGTGTTCTTCTTTGTTATGCTCACTTTGACAGTCTAACGCTGTAAAAATAAGATGGCCTGATGTCACATCAAGCAGTCACATTCTGTTGTATAGAGAATTAACATTTCTTGTATTTAATTGTGAAGGTTATTTAAGCAAAAATAGTGCCATAAAGCCAAGAATCTTCATCGTCATCATCATAGGACCGTGGTTGGCAATCCCAAAGGGCCAATGCGGGTCACAAGGAAAGTGTCATTATGTTTGTAGACTCC
>CAZIAF010000208.1:0-3642 GCA_964537625.1 uncultured Candidatus Bathyarchaeia archaeon | reverse complement strand
TCAGGATTTCTCTCCCGGAATAGCTGATAAACCCTAAGCGAATTCATCAAGCCGGGTTGGAATACTGGCTCCAGTACCGGGTCGGCGATGATCTTCTTCAAACCGAAATCTTTTGCACGCTCAATATTTTTTTCCAGATCGTCTACCCTCTTCACCGCATCCTTAGCCAGTTCTCCCTTCTTCATATTTGAGGGAAGGATAACCACTGGAATGTCGGTTACCTCGTTGGATACTTCAGCAATGTTTCCAGCATCGAGGCTCAGGACTAGATCAATCCCTGAATTGGCTGCCGCTTTAATCTCGTCTACGTTAAGAGTATCGATGCTCAGAGGGAGGTTGACTGAGTTCCTCACTGTGTCTACTATTTCCTCTATCTTTGCTGGCATGGGTGTTCCCGCGAGCATTCCAATGTCGATTATCTCGGCTCCTTCGCTCGCATAATACTTGGCTAGCTTACCTATTTCATCCAGCCCTCTATGAGGAGCACTCACAATCTCAGCAACTACCGGCATGGGGAAGCTTGAGCCGATTGGAATTTGATTATCCCTTGAGCCGATGATCAAGCCGCCGTGCTCCGCATAGATTTCATGCCATTTTTCCTTAATTTTCTTGATCTCCGCTTCAGCGCTTTCCCGAATAAAGTTTTTTGCGAACTCTGACGCAGGAAGCACTTTGGAGAGCTTTAATCCCTCCATGAAGCTTATAGCTAGATCAGCCGCGTGTATCGGTCCCTTAAAGGTGGGGACGCCTGTGACTTTTTCTATCAAAGCGACGTCTCCCAGCATGGTTCCCGGCATCAAAATCATGTCATAACCATGGAGATCCTCATTTTTGAGGCATTCAGCAGCATATTCAGGTGTTATGAAAGCGGCCACGGAGATAGGTAAAACTAGGACATCAATATCCAATTTTATCATAGATGCATAACGTTTTACAGTCCTTTCCGCCATCATTCCTGTTACAACTATTACCCTCAAAAGCTACCACCGTACTATTGGGATTGCTATTTTCTGGTTATCCTAATTTCAGCGCCCTTGTTATCGGCTTTTGTATAGAAGGCGCTTCCATTCCTACCCTCAATATTAATGAATTTCAATAATTTTTCAGTGACTCGCTTTGCTTCCTCTTCTCCATCCACGAGGCCGTAGAAAGCTGGTCCCCAAGAGCTCTGTCCTGCCCCATATGCGCCAGATTTTAGGATAAACTCAACCCCTGCTTCTATAAGTGGATGGCTGAAACGCCCTCCCTGAACTTTCAACCAGTATTCCCCGAACTTGTAATCTATCTCGGTCATAGCCTCGCCGAAGGCTCTTATGTCGTTTTCGATAATGCCGGGTATCATCTTGATGAGGACCAGCCTAGCTACCTCTCCAATGAGGTCTTTAGAAGGCGGTTCTAACATTTTGAAAGCCCGTTTCTCCACCTCCCCACTGACAGGATTCTTAATCTCGGGAACACCTATAACGAAGAACCAATTCTCTGGAATGTCTGAGTGAAATACCAGAGGCGGGATCGAGTTTGGTTTATCTGTTCTGTGTCCACCGTCTACCACGAAGCCTCCGTGTTTGAAAACCTGTGTGCCAATCCCAGATCTCTTAGATCTATCCAGTTTTAAGGCTATATCCTCAACGCAGAGCTTGAGATCATATAATTGTGAAATTGCAGATCCCACGGCTAAGGCTAGTTGAGTGCCTGACCCGAAGCCTTCGTGTTCCGGAATATCTGTAATCAGCTCGAATTCTACACCCTTACTGATCCCGGCGTACTCGAGAATGATATTTGCATACTCAAGTATTCGCTCTGAGCGTTTTCCTTTCACCTTAAGAACAGGAGCATGTGACGCCTTCAACACTATTCTTGGTTCTTGAATGGCAACTCCTATACTTCCATGAATACGCCCCAGGTCACCACTCATATCGATGATAGCGAAATGCAGCCTAGCAGGAGTCGTGATTGTTACCTCTATACCTTAGCCCTCCATTGTTCGATCATTTTTTCCAACGCTTCGACCACTCTAACTTCCTGGGAGCCTATTAACGATACTCTCCCAACAACTTCCCTACATTCATTGAATTTATTAATTTGAGCTTTTGCTTCAAGCAAATTCTTATTTTCTAGGAAATATTCGATCCTAGTTGCGTGTATTATCGCTTCTACCGCTTGAGCTCTCCCCCTATTCAACACCGCTGGAACCTTTTTAAAAATCTTGATAGACGAAACCTCGCCTACGAAGGATGAACGTTCATTCGAGACGTCTCTGCCTTCCATTTTCTCAAGGAATATCGCTGTATCCGCCTGCTCGATTGAAAGATCGGAGCGAAACTTGAGGTGAGAAAAGGCTCGCAAATTCTCTTGTTTAAACGCAGTGACTAAGAAAAGCTCAGGATTGTTAGTAGTATTAACGCAAGCCTTGGGTTGTTTAATAAGATTCAGAAATGTCTGGCTCGATTTGAATGGTTTTACCTCTAGATGATTCGGATCTACCCTAATGATCCCCATCGGCGCGGCGTTAATCGATCCATCAGGTTTCCATGTTGTTAGGATGGACTCTGATAAGCAACCATAACAGAATCCAATATTTGTTAGAACTTCTTCAATTTTTTTTGTTCTCATTGATGATCAATTAGTAGAAATATGATTTTAATATAAACTATAATTTATCGATCAATCAGTTTCACTAGAACAAGATAATCCCCAGTGCCCCCCAAGACAACTCTAAAATATTTATGATTTGCCCGTTCAACCTCTTCTAATGTTCCCCGAAACTCAACCAGATCTCCCTTCTTTGCCTGCTCAGTGAATTTACCTCTGTAGCTAATAAGTTCCGAAACCGCATAATCGATCTCTGGATCAATGACAATTACTTTATTCACCCTATACCTGCAAGGCGTAAAAATCGAAAACCGATCATCTGAAATGATGGCCCGTCCTCTTACTAACTGGATCGGCTTAGAGATCTCTCGTCTTTGGTTTCTAGTTTTCACCATTCTTATGAAATATTCTGTGTTATTATAAACCCCATGAAGGATTTTTTTCATCTCAATGTCCATGAAGTTACTAAGATCGATCCCTGTGTCTCCCCATCGAGACTTTGCAACTTTTTTAACGGACTCAGCATCATAGGGCATGATCTCCTTTTTCTCCCTGAGAATTTTTAATGTGTTGTACGTTCTTAGTCCATTTCTTTCACCATAAACAATTAAGTCAATATCAGAGCCCTCAGCAACAAGACCTATCAACAGAGAACCTGAGATGCCAAAATTGGTTATCGAAACTTTACTTTCTGCAATTATTGCTGAAATAAAACTCTTCATTAATTGTTCTAAACTGGTTTTAGGGGCCTTGAATATTGATCGCAAGGCTGCTCTAGGCTCATACATTCTAGAAATTTTTTCGACCGGGACAGTTTGCAGAAATTGGTCTAGGAATTCGACTTCACTAATGTAATGAGAATAATGTTCTCTCAGGAAATGGTTCGTTTCATCAATGTCATAGACTCGCTTATATCGCCTTTCTCCACGCTCCCTTTCTCCAGATAGGTCGGGAACGTATCTTAGGTATGCTATCACTCTGTCCTTAGGATGGCAGACGCCTTTAACGGCGAATAGAAGACCTTCGATGGTTTCAATGTAATCTCCCTCA
>CAZIAF010000207.1:0-3653 GCA_964537625.1 uncultured Candidatus Bathyarchaeia archaeon | reverse complement strand
ATTCTGGAAGAAAATGGAGGGAAGAAAGGCCTTCTCATCGAACACTCTGAAGATATACCTTTAGATAAGTTAGAAACGAACCTGTCTATTGCTCTAGATGTCTTTGGGTATTGAATCCTTATTTAAGGAAGGGCCTAGAGGTCCTTCTTGCCTTGAGGGGTATATTCATATGGCGAAGACAATATTAGACTGGATCGAAAAGATACTCTTTTTGTTGGGGACAATCGCGACGCTCGGGATGGCAGTAGTGATTTTTCTGCAGATCACGGCTCGCTATCTCTTCAACTCGCCTTTGCCGTGGCCGGAGGAAATGGCACAGTTTTTGTTCATCATTGCGGTATATCTGGGGGTTGGATTGCTGGAGAAAGATAATGCGCATATTCGATGTGAGTTTCTTCTAAATAAGCTTTCTAAGAAGGCTGAAACATGGTTCTTCATTTTCGGAAAAGTATTGACCATTTTTATCATTGGTGGATTTCTGGCTGGAGAAAGAACTCTTTTAGAACGAGTTAAGAATCTATCTACCCCTGCAGCTCAAGTCCCACTTCTTTGGCTGCACGTCTTCATCCTGTTTGGGCTTGGGTGTTGGCTAGTTTATCTACTGGTTACGTCCATTGGTCTCTTGACCAGCCTTCCAAAGTCGGTTGCCGCCGATGCAGAAGATACGAGGTGAACCATGACACTCGCTGTGATCGTCATTTTCTTCGTGGGTCTTCTACTTCTGGGAATGCCGATTTTGGTAGCGATGGGAGTTCCAGCACTTTTTTACGTAATTGTGAAGGGCTTTCCCCCATCATTCATGACGTACAGCATGATACAGTCCATAGATAGCTTTCCTTATGTCGCTGTTCCTCTGTTTATCCTGCTAGGGAAATTGTTTACCGAGTTTGGAGGTACGGAGAGGCTTTTTGATTTCTCCCGAGCATTATTGAGAGATGTCAAAGGGTATTCGGCCCATGTCACGAATGTTGCCAATCTCATCATGTCAGGAATATCGGGTTCTGCCCTGGCCGAGCTTGGAGGTCTAGCGGAGTTAGAGATAAAAGCAATGGAAGACGAGGGATACAGCAGGAGTTTTGCGGCAGCCCTCGCAGCGAGCGCAGCCATCAACGGGCCAATATTTCCTCCCAGCATACCTCTGGTGATCTATGCAATGCTGGCGGAAGTTTCAAGCGTTAAAGCGTTGATTGCAGGGACCGTACCAGGCATTGTTATCACTATATTCTTAGCTATCTATATTGTGTGCGTCACACCCCGTAAGCTAAAAGTAAAGAGCTCCATCGGTAAAGCAAAAACTTCTGAGGTAAAATATGCTAAAAAAGGCTTCTGGAGAACCACCTGGGACGCCCTGCCCACACTACTGGCAGTACCCATCATTCTCGTTGGCATGATCGTTGGCGTATTTAGTCCCACAGAAGCAGCGGCAGCGGGAGTTTTTTACGCTATCATCGTTGGTCTCATCCATCGTGAATTCAGCTTCGTACGGGTCCTTCGGGCTTTGAAAGAGACGTTCGTTACGGTTTCTTCTGTCTTAATCATTGTCGCCGTGGGTTCATTTCTAACAAGAGTAATGACTTTGGAAAGAGTTCCGGAACTTGTTTCAAGTCTTTTGCTCGGAGTCTTCCAGAATCGTATCGTCATTCTCCTCGTCATCAACATTATTTTACTTATCCTAGGAATGTTTATGGAAGGTACGTGTATTTTAGTTCTTATGGTACCCATTTTATTGCCGGTGACTAAAGCGATTGGGGTCGATCCAATTCATCTGGGAATTATTATGGTCTATAATGTCATGATTGGATTATTGACGCCGCCCTTCGGAGTTGGATTGTATATGGTGTCCGGGATCGCGAAAATGCCTCCTGAGGAGGTTCTAAAAGAACTTCTTCCGATGTTTCTACCTCTTGTGGGAACTTTGATGCTCTTAACCTATATCCCACAATTCTCTCTATGCCTTCTCCCGTTGCTTTTTCAAAATTAAGTCATTCAAGGGGAAGGCTGGAGGTGCGCTATACAAGAATTAGATTAGGGTACGTTGTCGCAAGAAGAAATCTACGGTGAAGATGTGAAGGAGAACATCCGTGAGTGAAATGACATCGCGAGAACGTGTTTTAGCTGCCTTGAAACATCAGGAAGCGGATCGAGTCCCTCTCGATTTAGGGGGGTATCCGACGACGATTGAAACCATACCCTATAATGAGCTGAAGAAATATCTCGGAGTTCAAAGCGAGACCAGTAACTTCGTGCGGGATCATGTTGACCCTTCGGAGGAAGTCCTTCAGAAATTCAAAATAGATACCCGGTATCTCAGACCTGGGCCTCCTAGGAATTTTAAGATAAAGATCGAGCCTGACAATTCTTATATCGACGAGTGGGGAACAAAGTGGAGAAAGTCACCGACAAGTATCTACTGGGATCCTGTTGATTATCCGCTGAAAGAAGCAACTTTGGAGGATTTGGAGAAGTACCCATGGCCAGATCCGGATGATCCGGGCAGAACGGAAGGCTTAAGAGAAAGAGCGAAGATGCAGCGTGAGAGCACCCACTATGCCATTGTCGGCGATTCACCGGCCTCGGGCATCTTTGATTTAGCCTGTCTTTTTCTGGCCGGACCCGAGCGATTTATGGCGGACATGATTTTAGATAAGTTGTTTGCCAAGGCCCTTCTCGAAAAAATATGCGAAGTGCACATGAGGCTTTATGAGAATTATCTCAATGCCATAGGGGATTACATTGATGTGATTATTGTCATGGACGATTTAGGGGGTATGCAAGGGCCTCTGATCTCTCCCGATCTTTACAGGGAGATGGTGAAACCCATTGAAAAGAGATTGTGGCAGTTTATTAAGAGTAAGACCAAGGCAGCGTTATTCCTTCACTGCTGTGGAGGTATCTATCCTATCATACCGGATTTGATAGAGATGGGTGTGGATATTCTGAATCCAGTCCAGGTTTCAGCAAAGGACATGGATACTCGACGACTGAAAAGAGACTTCGGAAACAAGCTCACATTTTGGGGCGCGATTGATACGCAGCAGGTTCTTCCTTTCGGCTCACCTGAAGATGTGGAAAGAGAGGTCAAAAGACGAATTTTGGACTTGGCCCCTGGAGGAGGATATGTTCTAACCGCCGTCCACAATATCCAGGCTGGGGTTCCTGCAGAGAATATATGGAGGATGTACGAGGCAGCGCAGAAATATGGAACCTATCCCATTAAGGTCAGCACGTAACGCTGTTCTTATGAACTAAGCTTTTTTACACTATGACGGATGCGGTTTGCGATTTTGTATAGAGAGGGGGAATTATGAAGAAAGTCCGTTTGGGTTTAATTGGAATGGGAATGATTGGAAAGCTTCATGCGGAGACCATGAGCAGGATGAAGGATCTGGAGTTCGTGGCGGCTTCGGACCTTGAAACAAAACACCAAAAGACAGCAGAGGAGCTCGGAACGAAATATTACCAATCTTATGAAGACATGATTTCCAAGGAGAAACTCGATGGCGTGGTGGTGGCTGTACCGAACGAGCTCCATCTTTCGGTGGGCACGGCCTGCGCGAAAAAGGGGTTGCATCTCCTGATGGAAAAACCCATTGCTGCTGACCTTGAATCCGCAGACCGCCTGATTCAGGCAGCCAAGGAGAATAAGGTTCATC
>CAZIAF010000206.1:0-3693 GCA_964537625.1 uncultured Candidatus Bathyarchaeia archaeon | reverse complement strand
GTTTGTTGTAGAGGATATAGACGGTATCAAGGTATATCCCTAGGAGAAGAAGGATATACGAATTGCACGTGCATTTAATTTAACCTCCTAGAAGCACATGTAATTGGAGATCGCTGAGAAGTTTTCCGATGGCGTGGCGCGCTCGCACTAGTAGCAGCTGTATACTACTTTCAGAAAATGAGAACTACATAGAGAAACAGCAAAACCGCTCTCGGAACGAGACAAGCATAGCTATTCACGCGCGCAAAAGGGTCGGATAATAGCAATCATTGCGGATGCGCGCGCGCATCGAGGTTTGCAATTGCACCCGTAACGAAATAATCCTTGAATGAACGAAGTCGTCGCGCGCATAACAAAGTTACCTAAATTTTATATCGCGAGTACGCCTCAGGAACATTAGGTTTTGATTTGGCTAAACAAATTATTTTAATCGGATTGTTCCTTCTGCTTCTATCCTCCATAGTATCTATGATGTGGGTAAAAGCTGCTGACGATAGACCACAAGCACAAGTGACCGCGAGTTGGGCTAAGAATTATGTTAACGTAGATGGAAAAATCACCTCACCAAGCGAGTGGTCCGAAGCTACCTACACCGATACAATAATCGGGTATCAATGGGCAACCCAACCTCCCATGGCTAACATGCGTGTATGGACTAAGAACGATCAAAACTACCTCTACATGCTATGCAGAATCTCTGCGCCTTCAGACGTAGACATAAATGACGAGTTTGCCATCCACTATTATTGGCCAATATACGATGGAGTTTGGGCTCACGGAGACAAGGGTTATGTTTCACTTAATGGTTATTCAGGCGACCAATACATACTCGATGGAGTACTCGGCGACGATGTCGCATCGGGTGGACAGAACAATTTCCTCGCAAAAGGGATGATTTCAGGCGGCTATTACTGGTTCGAGTTTAGGAAGGATCTGAACTCTGGAGACGGGTATGATTGGGCGCTTTCACCTGGTCAGACCATTGGTGTGTTACCGACACAGGATGGGGACGCTTTTACCATAGGCTATTGGGACACATCTCAGGGCCTCGACTTAACCACGCATATGAAGCTCACACTTGCTTCTCCTCCAAATATAATTCCTAGGGAGCGTGTTGTGTTCCGCTCCGCTGGCATACTCTGTTCCTATGCTGACCCAAAACAGGTTACTGCGAAGGTATTAGGAGGAATCTGGGGCATTGTTGTAAAGACGGATGGAGGCAGCTATGATGTTGATGTTTCCGGGGGATACTATGAGTTGAATGTCGTCGAAGAAAACCCTGGCACTGTCGACCACATGGTTTTCAAGTCCTTGACTCCTAATTATGTAACCCTTGGCAGGGATCACGTTACCATTGTGGGTCATTTAATGGTGGAGAAACATGGCTGGGTATCTCCCGGCGTTCCCTTTACAAGGACTTCGGATTGGGGCGTTGTAGCTTTCCAAATTTATCGTGGTAAAATGACTATCGAGCTGTATCCACCAGGCGACCAGTACGCGATCTGGAATATTGTTGGAAGAACTTTATCGTTTAAATAAATGCGTGCGCGCGCCTGCCTTAATGATTTTGCCTCCTTTGGTTGACGCCATGGGCGCGCGCAACCACCAAAAACACAACAGATACTAAAACCCCGCAACAAAAACCATGGAATAACCTAGACTAGGCTCTTCCCAGGAGACGACCAGTACATGGATAAGCAAATCTTCGCCGACATCTAAACTGCACTAGTTCATAATCGTCGGAAGAACCCACACAGGCACCTGAATAAAAGTTAACGAAAGAAATATTTATAATTGTTAATGATATTGTTAACATAGTGTTTAACAATGACCGCGGTTGTAGGGGTTCGAGTACCAGACGAACTCAAACGCGAACTCGAAGAGCTAGAAATCGACTACTCGGAGGATGTAAGAAGACTCCTGGAGGACAAGGTGCGACGCAGGAAAGCTGAAAAGGCGATAGAAGAACTAAAAAAGTATTTTGAAACACTACCAAGAATTGAGGGTGATAACGCCGCAGAGATTATTCGGGAAGGGAGGAACCGACTCTGAAGACGTTTCTCGTCGACGCTTCAGTCGCTGTGAAGTGGCTCGTGAACGAGAAGGGCAGTGATGATGCAATTAAGCTCCTTGATGAATGGGGCAAAGGCGAATGCGATCTCGCAGCCCCTGAACTACTAAGAGTCGAGGTGGCGAACGCTCTAATCAACTACACCAAAAGAGGACTCCTACCGAATGAAAAATATCTCGAGGGAATCCAACGCCTAGAAGAACTTCCGCTAAGATACGTAAACGAAGATTGGAGCCTAATCAGGGAAGCATCTACACTTGCATCGAAACTAGACGTGGCCGTCTACGACGCGATCTATATAGCAGCTGCATCAAATACGTCTTCAACAATGATCACAGCCGATCAAAAACTATTCAACAAGGCGAAAACTCAAACCGCAATAATACTATTGGGCGAAATGTGATGTACTGCAGTTTGATAGATTGTATTTGAGAGTTGCTGGATAAGTGCATATTTTTGGGACAGGTCAATGCGCATAGAGTAAGAAGACGCTGTGAGAAGCGATAGAATTTCCGTTTTACGGAAGTTAAATCCACTTCGGACTTAACTTCCGTTTTACGGAAAAAAAAGGGGTTACTTAACCGCTCCCAGCTTATGTGCTTCCATTTTTGTGTAATTCGCGCACGCAGGCGATAAACCCCACTGAGCAAACGCTCGGCTTCATCTTTTCGGAACCTTAACCCTTAAAAGGAAAACGATTCCCACGGCATTCATCGACGCGCTGGCCAAGAACGGGACCCAGTGCCCAAAATTCCACAGCGCCCCAGCTAACAAGATACCGACTGAGGCGACAGACATGGTAATCGAGTCCAACGCCCCCATCGCCGTGCCAACCTCCGACTCAGCTATGTAGCTGAGGATCTCCCTCCTCGCAGGCATATCCATCGCACCGATGACACCCATCACAGTCATCAATACGACAGCGACGCCGAAACTGGGGATGAAAGGGTAGATCCACCAGACGAGACTCGATAAGGCGAGGTGCCAGATCAACATCCTGAGGCCACCGATCCTCGCCGTAAGAACACCGAAGACGAGCACAGAGAGAGCACTGCCCGCGCTGAAGAGTGCGAGCAGCGTGCCTATCGCAGCGTCGCCCAGATGCTGGTCCTGGGAGGCGACTAGGGGAATATACGTGTAGAACATCTGAAAACCCATTGAGTGAAAGCTTAGCCCGATGATTAGATTCTGCAACCCAGAGTCAGACCTAACCAACCGAAGCCCATTCTTCAAGTCACCGTAGAAATCGAGCCGAGGCTTCACCGGCTTGTGCCTGTCTGTGTACCTAGAGAGAATGACTATGGAGATTAAGGAGAGCACCCCGCCTCCTATGAGGGTCACCCGGTATCCGAATCCCTGAGCAGTGACTCCAGCTAGCGCCTGGCCAATCACCTGCCCCCCGCTCATCAGCATGTAGAACCAGCCGAAGGCTATGGCGGTTTTTCCCACAAGGGCTCCATCGGAGATCGCCGCGGAGGCTGGCGGGCCCTGGAAAGCGTAGCCTATCCAGACTATGATGAGTAGGATGGCCTCAACGGTGAGGTTCGCGATTAAACCCATCGCGATGAGGCCGGCACCTGTGAGGGCGAAACCCCATATTATCGGGGTCTTCCTCCCGATCC
>CAZIAF010000205.1:0-3698 GCA_964537625.1 uncultured Candidatus Bathyarchaeia archaeon | reverse complement strand
GCCACGTGTTCAAGCCTAGGCCGCCGTAGAACATGCGCTGAATCTTTGGTTCTATTGGCTCGGTGTAGGTTTTTCTTGTTGATAGGTCTACTACTAGGAGACTTGCCTCTTCATCCATGTGAAAGGCTTGTCCTCGGTCAACCATTATAAGTCACGGTTGAGTATCAGGTGAAGTTGAGGATAAGTGTATTGAGGAGTCTACTTATGGGGGACATGTTTGACTGACGAAGCAGGCATCTTGAAGGGTGGGCCGCAACAGCCTAATCCTGAGCAACTCCTTAGACAGATGCTCGTAGCTCACAAACATATCTGCACCGCTGAAGCGCTTCCTCACTCTATGATTCTCCCCTCGAACTTCGCACGCGCGTAAACTTTACAACCAACTCATCTATACCAGAGTAATGGATACAATGTTAATGGATCACTTTCACCAGCCAATTGGCAAATCTCAATTGTTCATCAACTGCTAAAGATAGTTACGCCATTATTAAATACCTATAAAATAAAGCATTAACTTATAATGAATGAAGAAGTCATTATTCGTCAATATAAACCGGGAGATGAGAATGGGATCATCTGTCTTCTGGAGACCGTATTCGATGGCTGGCCTCACAAGGATCTACAATGTACACCCCTGGACCACTGGAGATGGAAGTATGAAGACAATCCATTGAAATCGAACGCAGTCGCAGTTGCAGAGTGTGCAGGAAAAATTGTTGGCTGCACACATGGACTATTTATGAATGTCAAAATTGGGAAAAAGGTGCAATTGGCTCAGCAGGGGATGGATTTAGCTGTTGATGAAGATCTTCGGGGAAGAGGCATGCATCCTAAAATAACAGATTTGAAGCGAAAAATCATGATAGAAAAGAACATAAATATAACTTTTTCCACGTCTGGAAACCCATTAGTAATTAGGCATGATCGAGATCGTCCACAGTTTCCTTCGCCATTGATGCAGATGATAAAAATCAGAGACGTCGATCAGCACCTAAAAATGGTGGATTACTCGAATAAATTGACGAAAAAATATGGGTATCTAGGATTAAGGACCTTAAAACGAGTAAAAAACCGATTAACAACAACACAAAGCCCAACATCAAACCTTGAAATATCTGAGATAGAGAGATTTGATGAACAGATAGATGGCTTCTGGGGCGAGATCGAGGATAATTACAGCTTCATAATCAAACGGGATATGAATTATTTGAACTGGAGGTACTGCGACAAAAGAGGCGGCGAATTCAAAATAATGCAGGCAACCGCGGGCGATAAGATCCTAGGATACATGGCGCTCCGGATAAATAGGTACAGGAAGGAGTACCCTGTGGGAATAATAGCTGGTCTCTTGACTCTACCAGGTCGTCCCGAAGTTGCCCGATGCCTTGACTTGTTATGCTGAAAAATACTTCAGAGATCAGGGTGTTAACATAGTCGAGGTCTTGGCTGTTAAAGGACATCCATATGAGCGAATTTTTGAGAGGCAATATTTTATAAGATCCCCTACCAAACACATTTTGTTTTATACACCGCTTAATCTCGGAATAATGGAGCTGAATGATTTTATGACTGCGCCACCCGAGAAACTTCACTTCGAATACGGAGACCTAGATACTGTGTAGGTAACCGCACGCGAAAGTTATCCAGTCATATTTTTGGGCTTTCAGGATCCTTGAATGCGTCTTCGAAACACCAAGTTTCATTCAATTCGCACGGGTGCGAGTATTGGCTATTAGACGCCGGTAATCAACACTATATTAGATACGCAGGCAAATAACCTGATCAACCCAGGTAATAGGGGCAGGAACGAGTAGACCGAGCTTTGATCTCTGTTTCCCTTTATCAATATGAAGGGGATTGAGACGAAGAATATGATGGATACTAGATCCATGAGTATCCACGAACCATTATTGATTAATTGGCTTGCATAGGGGTTACTCTCGACGAATCTTCCAGACGATATTCCCGTCAGAGTAGTTACCTCGTCGCCTAATACGCCTATTAATAGCATCAATGAGCTTGCCTTGAGCAGATTTATGTTACTGATATTCATTAAGAATGAATAACTCGCTGAGCTTTAATAAGGATGGAATTCACCGCTCCTCATAGTATAGTTATTAATTTGAATATAACAAGATAATTATGAATTCACAATGGATAATCTTCATAGACGCACGCGAGCAAATTAATTATTGGGGATCGGGCGTGCGATCAGTTTTTTACTTTACGCCCGATAGCGCGTGTGCAATTGATTGACTCAGCAGTGCTACCGAGTCACCTGTTAATCTCTAGAAGACGGGTGGAGTTGAGGAGCCACGCTTCCTCAACAGCATCAAGAAGGCAGCGCCTATGACGATCCCCATCATCAGCGCCTCGACCGGGTACCCGGGTATTCCGCCGCCGCTTGTTCCTCCGCCGGTCGTCTGGGTCTGCAGTGTTATTGAGACGCTGGCGGTGCCTCCAGCTGTGACGCTGCCTGTGCCCGTGTTTGTGACGTAGCCGTTCATGCTCGCCTGCACCGTGTAGCTGCCGGGGGCGACGTTGGAGAAGGTGACCGAGCCGTCGGATGTGGTTAAGCCGCTTAACGCGGTTTGTCCGCTTGGCGTGGTTGTTGAGGAGACCGCTGCCCCGACCAGGGCCTTCCCCGTGCTATCCTTCACCGTTACCTTTAAGCCACCGGTCGTCGGAGCTGCTTGGCTCACCGTGAATGTGGCTGCCTGGCTGGCTGCCCCGCTGTACTGGGTGTTACCCGCCCAGGACGCCGTGACGGTCCATGAGCCTGTTGCGCTCGGTGAATAGCTGTCGCTGTATTTTCCGTCGGCTCCCGTCGTGGCCTGCCTCGTCACCTCCGTTGACCCCAACTTGTATAGTAGGGTGACCGTGGCTCCACTGACTGCCGGCGTGGCCGCGCCTGAGACCGCCACCGATTCGCCGAGCTTTATCGATACTGTGGTTGCGCCGCACGTGATTGTGCTCGCCTGCTTACTCGCGAGGGGGTTCTCCTCACCCGATACTGTGCCCGAGATCCTCCCAGACTTCGTCGCTGGGATCTTCTCGAGCTTGAAGTTTATGTTCAGGGTCGTGCTCCCGGCAGTCACCGAGACGCCGTCCTTGCTGGCTGGCTCATATCCATGCGCGTCGACGTACACTGTGTAGGTCCCCGTCGGTAAGCCACTCGTGATCTCGTAGTATCCATTCTCATCTGTGGTGGCGTCACCGTCGCCCGCTGAGACGCTCGCGTCCACGATCGGGTTGTTGCTCGTATCCGTGACCATGCCCTTGATCGTCCCTGAGGGCTCCGGTGGCGTCACGTCGAGGGTCAGGTTAACGTTCAGGGTCTCCTTCCCAGCTGTGACGGCCACGTTCTGCACCTGGTTCATGTTTAATCCCTGCTGCGCCAATACAATGTAGACGCCTGTTCCCAAGCCAGTCTCAATCTTGTAAGTGCCGTCAGCCTCAGTCGTCGCGTAGCCGGTGTAGTCCTTATCGTCTGAGGACATCGCCATCACAGTGACTCCCTCGAGGGGCTTGCCACCAGTTTTAGTAGTCACCCTCCCCGTGATTATCCCCGATGGGTCTAGGGTGAGGTTGACGTTCTTGGTCTCTGCTCCCGCCGTTACTTTAACTCCTGAGACGGTTTTTCCGAAGAAGCCCGTGGGTAATGAAGCTGTGACGTTGTAGCTGCCCGTGGCGAGGTT
>CAZIAF010000204.1:0-3729 GCA_964537625.1 uncultured Candidatus Bathyarchaeia archaeon | reverse complement strand
CATACGCAAATCACGTCTAGTTCGGTGGGAAACTGCTTATCATCAGGCGCGGCAACAGCCTTTATTTCCATTTTGTCTCCCGAGATTCGGCCGCTGGCAAAAATAACCTCCATCAACAACTGTTTATTGAAAGCGTGCCAGTGAAGGTCATTTTTTGGCGCTCTGGCGCATTGGTGTGTGATCTGCGCAATCTCAAGTTTGTCCTTCCCCTCTGCGAAACCTTTATCGATCCATCCCATCACAAAAGAATAGATGTGTTCCCTGGACTCGAAAGAATCATCTCCACGGGCGAATATATAGTCCTCGAGCAGGTGTTCGATCCGAGGAATCAATCTTCCGGCATCAGGGCATCGTTTTGCTTCAGGCACGCTGATGACCAGGGTTCCCTCGTTCTTTAGGTAGCTCTGCCACTCAATTAGGACCGCCAAGGGGTTCGAACAATGCTCCAGCACGTGGTGTGCAATAACGAAATCCGCACCTTCTGGGAACCGGCTCCAGAAGCTGTCTAGGGGGTGCACATCGATCCTCACCGCTTCCTCAGAAACGCCGAAAAGGGCCGAGATCTCTGAGGCGGTTCGTTTATCAAAATACTCACAAACAACTCCTGTCGGCAACTGTTGCGGCGACATCCCTGCTCCTATCTCTATCCCCTTCCCATGCAGGTAAGGAGCGCTCACGAGGTATCGAATCTCATACGTGTCCATCAACGTCTCCAGAAATCAGATCATGCTCGGCCCGGCAGTCGGTATTGCCGAGACCGATAGGCCGGCAATGCGCGCTGGAACCAGTATGCCAATACAAAGAGCGTCCAAACCCTCAACGGTTCTCCGGTGCCTTTGTTATAATAATTGTGCACGAGCATCTTGACCTTGTTCACGTCGAGCACCTGGTCAAGATCGGTACCGACAAGGCTGTTAATGGCATCGAATACCGTTTCCTTCCAGGATTCGAGCAGCAATGCCACCGGGACACTGAAGCCCATTTTAGCCCTGTTGATAATACCATCCGGCAGATCTTCTTTCAGCATCTTTTTCAAGATCCACTTGCTTACACCGCCAGGAGATATCTTAAACGTTTGGGGTATACGTGATGCGAACTCCACTAATTGCTTATCAAGGAAAGGAAAACGCCCTTCCAGGGAATGCGCCATAAGGATTTTGTCCGCTTTCATCATCAAGTTTTCGGGAAGCCATGTCTTCATGTCATACGCCAGCATCCCGTTCAACAATGGCAATTCGTCGAAATACTTCTTGTGCCTCTCTGCAACCGCCGCTATCGTCTGGTCCCTGAGGAATTCTCGGTATTCACAGAAATACCAACTCTTCTCCATGAACGCACGGAAGCGTGCATTGTAGGGCAGACGCCCGGTATAGAGAAAATGGTATTGTGGGTAGCCGCCGAATAACTCATCGCCGCCTTCTCCTGATAGGACAACCGTAACATGTTCTTTGAGCTCCTCCGCTAACCGATACAAGGGAAAGCAGGCAGGATCAGCAATAGGATGATCAAGCGCCAAAATCACCTTATCCAGGAGGGATGCCAATTCCTCCGGCGTGGTGGTGACTTCAACATGCTTCAAGCCGAGGCCTGCGGCAACTGCTCGGGAATACTCGAATTCGTTCAGATCAGGAAACCCTATGTTGAATGTGGTCAGATCGGCACCTGCCTGTTTGACGAAGGTCGCTATGCCGCTGGAATCGACCCCCCCACTCAGCAGAACTCCGATCGGAACCTCCCCCATCAGCTGCGAAGAAACCGCTGATTTGAGCAGGACTCGAAGCATCTCAGCTAGCATCCCATCCTCGCTGGTCTCCAAATCACAAGGATAGGCAATATCCCAATATCGGAAATGAGTCAAAACGCCTTTCCGGATTCGCGCATAGGTGCCGGCTTCCAAGCATCGGACCTGCTTGAACAACGAATACGGAGCCTGCACATAGCGAAACATCACATAATCTTGGATTCCGATCGCATCAAGGGTCAAGTCAACGTCCGGCAGCGCCGCTAGCCCCTTCAGTTCGGAACAAAAGATGATCTTTTCCTGGTCCTCATACACATACAAAGGTTTGATGCCCATGTGGTCTCGCACCAGGTAAACTTCCTCACTCCGGTCATCCCATATGCAAAAAGCGAACATGCCATCCAGCTTGTTAAACGACTCCACTCCGAAACGCTCATAGCAGCGTAAGATTACTTCTGTATCGGAGTTGGTCTGGAACATATATCCCGTCCTTTTGAGATCCTCCCTTAGCTCCCTGTAGTTGTAGACTTCTCCATTGAAAACAATCCCGACCTTTCCATCCTCGCTGTACATCGGCTGATGGCCCCCAGCGATATCCACAATCGCGAGCCGTTGATTGACGAAAGCAACCGTGTTGTCAGGCTCTATGTGAAACCCACGGTCATCAGGACCTCGATGCTTTATCGCGTCCGCCAGCAGCTCTACCTTATTTCGAGCCTCCTCCTTCCTTTCAGACCGCCTAAAAATAATCCCTGCAATTCCGCACATGATCAAGCTCTTACTCTATGAGTTCTGATATCAGCGTTTCCCATTCCATCAAGTACCGGTCGTGATTAAAGAGATCCATCGCCAAAAGCCGACCTGCCATCCCAACGGATTTCATAATCTCAGGGTTTTTAAGCAAATAAATTAGATACTCTCTCAGTTCGTCTGAGTCACCCGAATAAAAGCCATTAATCCCGTTCTTGATGAAAAGCTCGACATCATGATTCTGGTAGCTGACATTCACAAGTCCGCATAACATCGCTTCACCGCGCTCTCGCGGCATAGGAGATCGAACGGTTGGGTTGAAATAGATCGAGTAACGACGCACTTGATCCACGTAGTTTCGAAATTTGGCTTCAGCATATTGATTCCCCACATACAGCCAGGGCGGCTCTCGCACATATAGTTTTTCAGGCATGTGCTCCACCGGAAACTCTTTGAAAACCTTCTCGTGAAGAAAATACCCTCTATAATGAGGCCTTTGCAGCATGCCATCTCCGCAAGGAGAGAGAATACCTCGCTCATAGGTAGAGGGAGGAAACTCGGTCGGATCAAACCCGTGCCAGATGACCTTCGACTTCTTGAAGCGCCACTCCCGCTGAGCCTGAAAGGAATTGTTCACCACCAGTACATCTCCAAGAAAGTCGACCATTTTAACCCGTTCCTCCTCAATCACCTTCAGCAGATCGGATTTGCGGTAATTGATGTCGTACTGGCCGTAGAACTGTGGGGTGCCATGGCAAATGGCGACCATTGGCAGCGAGATGTTCTCCCGAAACCATTTGAAAGTATCTCCCCACCGCTCATCGGTTGCCCCCCGGGTGCGGAAGGGTGACAGCACGTTTTCATCAAAATGCAGGACCGCGAGATCGTAGTCCGCAATAACAGTATCATGGATAGAGCGAAATTCAACATTTTCTTGGAAAGGCCGCTGGGACAGATCCCAGCCTTGGGTGATCGCGGTTCCAAGGTCGTTTATCAAAGTAAATTCATATGGTAGCTTATAAAGTTCGTATTGATGCCCTGGGTGCCAACGATAGGTGAGGATCTTCAGCTTGCGTCTGCTCCTTATGTAGAATGGCGGCGGCAAAAACCGCTCAAATCGTTGATCGAGAGATCGTCTATCTTCATTGTGAGGGAGGTTGCACTGATCGCACCAGCCGGTGATCTTCTGATAGGTATCCAAAACCCAGCGCCTCGCCACAAACAGCAATTCCGGATGA
>CAZIAF010000203.1:0-3731 GCA_964537625.1 uncultured Candidatus Bathyarchaeia archaeon | reverse complement strand
GTGGGCGATTCGGTGAGGGTGAGCTAATTCGGGTAATAGGCAGCTTGAATCTCATCCAAATCAACAATACAATCACGTGTGCGCGCAGGAGATACGTTTTTAATCGCCATTAATCACAAAACTTAATCGGAGATGCATGACCCGCATCACCTATTCCCAAGAACCCGACCAAGCAAAAGATAAAGTGGGAAAAATTGCCTACTCAAAATCATTCTGGGTAGTGATAATCATAGCTATATTCATCGTAGGGTATATAGCGTATCCGAGAGTCGATGAGTCCGAAGATGTCAATCCGAATCCTACCCCAATAATTAACACAGTCACAGATATTGATGGGAATATCTACAAGACAGTCAAGATTGGGAACCAGACATGGATAGCTGAAAACCTCCGAACGATCAAGTTGAATGATGGGACTCAAATTCCATATGTAGCGGATGCGTCGGCATGGGAGAATTTAAGGACACCTGGCTATTGTTGGTACAATAATGACATATCGAATAAAGTCGTTTATGGTGGGATATATGATTGGTACGCTGTTAATACAGGTAAGTTAGCTCCTTTAGGATGGCACGTTCCAACCAAAGCGGAGTTGGCGACTCTTATCAATTATTTGGGTGGAGAAGATGTTGCTGGTGGAAAGCTTAAGGAAACTGGCACTTCGCATTGGAATGGCGCCAATACTGGTGCTACTAATGAATCCGGCTTTACAGCTCTTCCTGCTGGTTACTGTCATGGGAGGTTCTTGCATATTGGGAACGCCGGTTTCTGGTGGAGTGCTACATTGGATAATGTCTCAAGTCAAGCATGGCGCTTGTGGATGACCAATGATGGTAGTAAAGCGGATTTAAACACTCAGCATTTGGAGGTTGGGTTGTCTGTCCGTTGCGTTAAAGATTCTTAGAGGTGCACGAAGCTATAGTCTTAACTTGGGTTCACACTGAGATCCTAATAGTAATCGTGGACTCAGGATAATGCTATAGAGAAGTGCGCTTTATACTTCTAAGCAAACATATTTGTAGAGAAAGCCGAGGTTCATGGCGAAGAGATCTTCAAAGAATAGGCTCCAATCGTCAAAGGGCGGTGGAACGGATTGAAGACGGATCTCTTCTAGAGACTTTCCCGTCTTTACCATATTTCGGGCAATACTCTCAAGCGTTTGGATGTACTGGTCAAGGAGCGACAGATCGGAGGTGGTGCTCACTGGCCCGTGACCAGGAACAAGAGTCTGTACCCCGAGTTTCCCTACTTCTCTCAGGGATTTTCTAAAAAGCTCGGGAGAACAACCAGGGAGGTATGGGTGATAATTTACAAAGAGAAGGTCGCTCATGAAAGCAATCTTCTCGTCTGGTAGAATGAGAACCAGGTCGCTATCCGTGTGGCCGGCGAGAGTGAGAAGCTCGACCCGTCTTCGCGACCCGTGCATCACTAGACTGCCCTCAAACGTGACGTTCGGCAAACGCGTTACCAACTTGGGATGTGACTTCAGGATTGCCTCGTAGTAAACGCTTGACAAAACAAGGGCCTGGCGTCGCTTAGGATCCTTCTCTAGTCTTAGCTTCGACTTGGTGTTTACAAGCGCTTTGGGAATGTTCTTCTTCTCCCATTTGATAGTCTCAGGTTCTTTGTGGATGATTCCCTCGAGGGCTTTAACCGTGCTGAGAATGTCGACGTCGGGTGGGAAGACCTGGTTGCCTCGGATGTGGTCGTTGTGATAGTGGCTGTTGACCACGCGGATAGTGTTCTGCGGGGTGAGTCGTTTCGCTGCCCTTAGGAGGTCTTAGCAGGGTCTGGAGAGAGAAATGTGTCAAAGATTACGGTTTTATCGCCTGCGTCGATGATGCCCGCATTACATATGGCGTAGCCTCTCTCTGATGCCACTGCGGCGTAGACCCCATCCGCCAGTCTTTGAAGCTGGAAGTGTTTGGACTCTGGAATACTCAAATAAGAAACCCCCTTCCCCTGTTTCAACATATACGTACAAGCATAGCTATAACTATTTGTGTACTCGATCGATAAGCTCCATCGCGTGCATTTGCGGAACTCAGGATAAGACTATAGAAAGAATGCTAATTTTCCTTTAAATCGGAGAGGGCTTTCCTCCCTAATTCCTTCACAAGGTTATAGATATAGTCAAAGTCCCCGCGTTTACTCCGATGATTTGTGATCGGTGCGCGCGCAACTATAATAAAAACTTGGAATCCACAGAGTAACTCATGTTTGATCGTCTTCAAAAAGCTCTATGAACTCACCGCACGCGCACCCAAGGCTACATGGAATGGTTTAACCAGCATCTCCACACATCAAATGGCGTGAACACCACGACCACAATCATCTCACCAAGATATTGCGCGTGCGTGCTAGAGCATGATGGCATCCGGTATGCCGTTGAAGTGTGGGTCTCCGGTTAGGATCTTAGCGCCTAGCTTTCTCGCCGTGGCGAGCACATAGGCGTCCACGAGGCCGAAGTCCTTGGCCGTTCTCCTGATCTCGGCGTGCAGGACACCGGCCTCGCATGAAAGCTGTTCATCGGCTTCGACTATCGTGGAGTTGCCTCGAATGACGGCGTGGGCGATCTCATGGTCTCTGCCAGTTCTCGCGGCCTTGCTCACGACCTCGGCCAATGTGACGGCTGATGTGTATACGTCTGCTCCATGTTCTAGGAGGTTCCTGAGTTTTTCTCCTCGTTGGGCGCCGTCGAGGTACTCCACCCAGGCGTAGGCGTCGGCGACGATGCGTTCACTCATGGGCCTTCAGCTCGTCGTCGGCGGTGAAGGGGCCGATTCCCCTCAGGGAGCCGAAGCCGTTGACGCGGAGTTTCTTCACGGTTATCTCGACGATTTCGCCTTCCTTGATCCCTTTGCTGTCGGTCACTTCCTTCGGCAGCGTTACGACTAGGGATCCGCCGACTCGCCTGGTCTTCACTAGCGCTGTTGTGTTACTCATGTTATATAAAATGTAACTCGTGTAATATAAGGCCTATTTGGTAACAACGGGGATAATAATGCGGGGGCATCTATTGAGTTACTAAACGAACGTTCGTAGAGTGTCTCTGAATCTCAAATGTACGTGCCGCGCGCGTAGCCTTATCCTGAATCCCACCCGATTTGTGTGTGTGCCATAGCCTTATCCCCCTACACACACGCTTGATTACGATCACTACTAACTAACAGACTCTTCCTCTCGCAAGAGATAGCTTAAGGTTAAAACAGGAAAATTTATAGTAAGTAAAACTTAAAGAGGTTACATGGACCTGGTCAACATTGGCAAGGTGCTACTGATAATCATTGTAATTCTCGGTGTCACAATAGGGATCATAGGCTGGAAATCAAATTTGGAGACGGTCACGCAGCTAAAAACCATTAATCCAACCTCAAGTGGACCCAGAGTTATAGTTGTATACTCACCTGGAATCTCCGACTTTCACCAGCGGATGGTTGACTCATTCACCTCCGGGCTCGTGGCATCTAACTGGAGTGTTGACCTCGTGACCGCAAGCAGTCAAGCACCGATTGACCTCGCAAGCTACAGCTTACTAGTTATTGGAGGGCCTTTATACGGGGGACAGCCTTCAAAGCCAATTCAGGATTACATGGCTAGACTGACCGATCTGAGGGGTCTGCGCGTATATACTTTATTCACTGCAGCGGGAAGCTCCCGTGCTGACCCAATTATTACGACCTGGATAACCACCCATGGTGGAGTTGAAGCGGGGAAGCTAACACTGTTCA
>CAZIAF010000202.1:0-3738 GCA_964537625.1 uncultured Candidatus Bathyarchaeia archaeon | reverse complement strand
ATCGGCCTGTGGCCCTGGACCCCCGGGATAATCCGAGGATAGCTGAGTACTTCGAGAGATCGGGTAAATTGATCCGGTAATATGCGAGTAAGGTTCACGCCAAGCGCGCGCGCCTGAGGAGTACAAGAAGCGTGGCGGCGGTTGGATGCTCATAGCCGTGGGCATCATCGTAAACGCACGAATCCCGGAAAACCCGTTCCTCTTCTGGAGCGATCGTGAGGCTTTCCTCAGAAACGTGGAGAAGGCACTAAAATAGCTGACCTTAGAAACAAGCACATTTTTCACCCGCGCGCTCGACGGCGTCCAAAATGACGCCTCCACAGTCATGCTCGATGGCGGGAAGACCGCGCGCGAGTAGGGTGGAGGGTGTTCACAAGATTATTGTTGGCAGTGAGTCGGTTGTGTTTGAGGTGGAGAATGCGCAGGCGGCTCCGACGGGCTTTGATGGCTACCCGTATGAATCGGTGTTCATCGGATTGACACTCGTAATCCTCATTCAGTTCGCTTATAGAAAGAGCCAGAACATGCACTGATTACAAGTCCACGCTCTAGAGTTCCGGAATAACCTCATCTACGAAAAGCTCTGTACTTCGAGAGTTCGGAAACGGCATGAAGTAGAATCTGAACTCTGTAACACCCAGCTCAACATGCTTCCTCAGCTTCTCAACAACCGTCCTCGGAGACCCAACGATGTTACACATACTTCCTATGATGCCATACTTGACAATCTCCCTAGCCTCAGCATCCGAGTCAGCTAACGCGACTAAATGCAGCTGAGACTTTACGATGTCATCAAAGTCTCGACCAACCCTCCCGCAGTGCCTCCTGAGAACATCCACCTTATGTCTATAGGTAGAAGGATCTCTGATCATTGATACATTCCACTTATCCGCGTACTTCGCAACAAGTCGAAGCATTAGTTTCTCACCAGTACCCCCAATCATCATGGTGGGGTTAGTGGGCTTCG
The DNA here is from genome assembly GCA_964537625.1 of uncultured Candidatus Bathyarchaeia archaeon. Classification (GTDB taxonomy): domain Archaea; phylum Thermoproteota; class Bathyarchaeia; order TCS64; family TCS64; genus UBA8941. The sequence goes on along the minus strand of CAZIAF010000202.1, from coordinate 2,771 downwards.
GATAGCAGGAGACATCATCAACACGATAGTATCTACCCTTGAACGATACGTGGTCCTCGGTCCACAATTTTCGTATGATATACACTGCCTCCTCAAGCTGCCTAACCCTAACCTCATTTGATGGGTAATCAAAGCCAAATTGTCTATACTCCGACTCCACCCAGCCAGCTCCGATTCCCAGTGTGAACCTTCCATTAGTTAGGTCGTTTATGGTGGCTGACATCTTCGCGAGTAGAGCGGGGTTTCGATAACTGTTGCAGAGAACCATTGTCTCAAATTTGAACCTCGGGAACAAAGCCAAGAGGTACGTGACGAGGGTCATTCCCTCTAATATGTAGTATCCCTCGCTGCTGCCTGTTAAGCTGGAGATGTGGTCGGGGACTATTAGTGACTCGAATCGGGGTGATAATCCTTGTAGGTAGCTGAGTAATGCTTCGGGAAAACTTTGACTAAATGCTCCTTTATCGGGGGTTGGTAGCACCCCCACACCGTACTTGATCTCTGTCACTTGGTATTCCACCCTGAATAAGGATTAATTTTAGATGTATTAAAATTAGTCAATGAAGTGCGGCAGGCTTTTCCATAGCCTTATCCTCGGCTCCACCTACTCGAAAAATCTTAACCCAAAGTTGCTTTGGTATAAGCCTCATCTTACGTAAAGCATTTTGAAGGAGGACGAATGTCTTATCCTCAGCTCCACATGATACTCAACCAGAAGGCGCTAATTTGCTATACTACACAGAGTCAGACCCAACAAATACTCACACAATCGTCTTCCTCCACGGCGGCGGCGTAAGCGGCTGGTCGTGGCTGCCACAGGTCAAAAGGCTCCCCGACTACAACTGCATAGTCCCAGATTTACCAGGACACGGAAAGAGTCCCACCAACGACCCCATCAGTATAACCACAGCAGCAGAGGAGGTCGCCAAACTAATCAAAAATAGAGTCTATACAGGCCGTGTTCACGTCGTCGGCCTCTCAATGGGTGGCCAGATTGCCTTGCAGCTACTAAGCACACACCCTGAACTTGTAGACCATATAATTGTCAGCGGAACTAACATATCGCCAAACAATAGTATACGATTCCTATCACCGTTCCTTAAGCTCATCATGATCCTCTACAGTCCCCTTCAGAATACAGACACCATGATCCACGCCAACATGAAGCAATACAATATCCCACCTGAGTACGAAGCAGATTTCAAGGGTGACACGAGACTCCTCACACCCGACCTTAGTACACAGATAGTTGTTGAGAGCATGACATATTCTCCTCCCTCCTTAGTCGATGTATCCCGTCTCATTGTAGCTTGTGGTGAAAGGGAGCCCGAGCAAATCAAGAAGTCGGCGCGCATGATTCTCGAAGAGTATCCTGGAGTACCCTGTGTTGTTGCCCCTGGCGTAGGCCACATCTGGAGTATGGAGAGGCCTGATCTCTTCACTGCTCTGGTCCGGTCGTGGATAGAGCAAACCCCATTACCCGGAGAGCTACTTCAGTTACCTTGAGCAGCGGGGTAGAACTCAATAGCCCTTTCCTCACTTCCACCTGACTCTAATCATTATTATATAGTTGATTTTTCACGCGTGAGAATTGATATTCAAAGGTTAGTTGAGTTTTCAGATCGTATCTCATCAAGCTCTTTCAACGGTACACCTTCTGCCTTCAAGAATTCCAATATCAAATCTGTCTTTAAGCGACAGTATTCATCAACGTTAACAGCTTTTTTGGCCAAGCTTAGCTTCAAATTCACATATTGTTTAAATGAGTCAGAGTTTTCCAGCAGATGTTTTCGCAATAATATATGGTTCATGTAGGCAACCGAGTCTTTATGGCAGACGTAGAGATTATGAGGGTATTTTGGCTCCTTCACAGGTCTGAAGGCTTCACGCTCTTTAATCCCTAGGTTGCCCACGTGTACGTACCCGAGGGTGCTCAACCGTTCCACAATTTGCGGGAATTTAGCCCAGTCCTCGATAACAATATCTATGTCTATTACAGGTTTTGCACTCATGCCCTCTATTGAAGTGCTTCCAACGTGAACAATGTCAACTACGAGGTCACTGGTCTTTGCCCTAATGGGTTCACGTAATTCATTGAACCAATGCTTCCATGCGTTATTATATGGAACGACAAGGACCGGCATGTTTTGAAGGCAATATCTAAGGAATATAAGTCCGTTGATAAATTACATAGGTTTCGCATGCGCGCGCACACCGAGAACTAGCCTTGACCATGTTCTATCTATCGCATTATTATGCCAAGAGCATAGCTGACTTATAACAAGCTTATTAGAATCGAGGATTGTATTTGGAACGCATGTTTTCAGAGTTTAAGGTGGCATAAGACCAGTGATAACAATCCTGACCACCGGCTCACGAGGCGACGTCCAACCCTACCTTACCTTAGGAATCGAGCTCAAGAGAGCGGGTTACAGGGTACGAGTCGCCGCCTTTGAGAACTATGAAGCCTTCGTCAAGGAGCAAAGCCTCGAATACTACCCAGTTAAAGGAGACGTAACCGCCGCCGCATCCAGCCTAGATGGACAGAAAGCAATGAAAGCGGATAACCCACTTAAGTTTATACTAAGCCTCAACAAGCTGAAGAAACTCGTCAACGATCTACAATCCGACTTCTATGAAGCCTGCATCGGCTCCGAGGCAATATTATACCACCCCGGAGCCCCAATAGGCTACTTCGCGGCACAGCGGCTCAAGGTCCCAAGCATACTGGCAACCCCTTTCCCAATGGCCCCGACTCGGGAAAGACCCTC
>CAZIAF010000201.1:0-3750 GCA_964537625.1 uncultured Candidatus Bathyarchaeia archaeon | reverse complement strand
CGTATGAATGCCCTCGATAACGTTGAGGTCCCACTATCAATTTCTGGGATGTCTAGAAATAAACGACGCGAGAGAGCAAAAGAGCTCCTCAAGCTCGTTGGTCTTGAATCTAGATTAGATCATAAACCAACACAACTCAGTGGCGGGGAACAACAAAGAGTCGCAATTGCTAGAGCTCTTGCAACCGACCCGAACATTTTCCTTTGTGATGAGTTAACCGGTAATCTTGACTCTAAAACAGGACAGGAGATAATCATGTTTTTAAGAGAGATAAATAAAAATCGGAAGAAAACATTCGTCTTAGTTACCCATGATCCTAATGTAGCTCAATCAACAGATAGATTATTAATGATTAGAGATGGAAAAATAGCAGGAGAGAAAAGGTTCTAAGTGATGAGTATGATGAGAAAAAGTTTATTTATTGTATTAATACTGTGCATGATTACAGTATCAACTGTATCAGTTTATGCTGACACCTATGTACCTCACCTCGAAGTATCAGCAGAAAACATCTATTTCGCCGCAGGAAGACAAGGTGAACTAACTATCAAAGTAAACAACAGCGGCGGCTACGATGTATTCGAGGTTGAAAACATACTGACCGCCAGTACGCCGGGAATAACAATATTGTCAAACGCCCACAAGGTTATCAACAAGATAAAATACCAAGAAAACGTTTCCTACCAGGTCGCCTTAGACATCGACCAAACCGTTCCTGTAGGAGCGTATACGCTGCAACTTCAGCTCAAATACATTCGTTTTGATAGCCAGATCGCATTAACAATTCCAATATCTGTAGTAGTCAACCAGGCATTTGTATCATCTATAAAGGTCATTGCTAGCTCAGAATCAGCGAAACTAAACGCCAACTATGACGGCGAATTCACATATGTAATTGAGAACATAGGAGATGCAGATGTAAAGAATCTAAATATCGCACTTGCCTCAGGTTCCCCGTTCATAGCTGTTACAGAAGGCCAGAAAAAGACAATTACCGAATTAAAAATCGGAGAGAAAATGGAGGTAACTATGAAAATTCGGATACTCGAAAGTGCGACACTAGGACCTTATAGCATTTCAGCTTCTCTCAACTTTAATTTGGGGGATAAAAGTCTGAGACAAAACTCCGCATTAACTTTTGAAGTCACCTCATCCAGGAACCCGATCCTTGTAGTCAAGAACTCGAGCCCAGGTTTGTCAGTAATTCCGGGAATAAATTTCAAAGTGAATCTAAACATCGTTTGCAGTGATGCTGTTGCATATAATGTTAAAGCTCAGCTTGGTCTGGATCAGAAAGGCTTTCTGGCACCTCTAAGTTCCACAACAATCCCATTAGGCGATCTAAAACCTAACACATCAGTCGATGTTTCATATGATCTTCAGATCGATGGCAACGCGATTCCAGGACAGCTTCCAATAGTATTGACTTTATCATACCTCAATTCAAAGGGAAGCACTCTTACGACCACCGAAGTCATTACAATCAACATAGATGAATTCGTATCTTTCAGGCTACTAAAAGATCAGGTTTTTACACTTGAGCAGGGGAAAACTGGGAAAATTGATACGGATCTCCTCTTAATTGGGTTGACGCGGGTTCAATTCGCAAGTATAAGTATAGTTGAAGGCGGGTCTTTCGAATCAACTGTTGGCAGCAGTGAGTATATGGGCGCCATAGATCCGGACAGCCCGGTTCCGTTTACTTTACAAGTCAAGGTATCACAAAATGCAACTCTAGGCGACGATGTAATTCATGCTAAAGTTAGTTATCTGGATCAAAGAAACGTCTTTAGAGAAAAGATGCTTGATCTGCCTGTTACGATAGTAAAACCCTCTCTACAAAACGCTGCAACAAATGATGGTGGCTTCTGGGGCTGGCTAAGATCCTTACTCGGGATAAAACCATAGGTGAAGGATAATGAACCCACTGGACATTACAGCCATGGCATGGGAGGGCGTGAAGTCCAGAAAATTTAGATTCGTCTTAAACCTAATTGGAATTCTAATAGGATGCGCTGCGGTTACAGGACTCATCTCAATGACTCAAGGCCTCAGTGATAGTGTTGGCGGCCAATTACAGATTTTAGGACCACAAACAATAATCATAGTCCCTGGAAACATGAGAAACATGCAAGGCATCTCATCTAGCAGTCCTCTGACATGGAAAGACATAAACACGATTTCTAAGGTTGAAAACATTGATCTTGTTACACCCATAATAGCGAATAAAATCGGGCAATTTAATGTGAAAGGAACAACTTACACAACAACAGTATATGGCGTAACTGAAGAATATGCGTTGATAAATACGAGTACGGAGATCGCCCAAGGAAGGAATCTCGTAAGGTCAGATTCAGGTGTCGCGATAATCGGAGCAAACATAGCTCAACCTCTGAATAAGGATAGTCCTTTACTCGAGTTGGGTAGTCGTATTAATTTCGAAGCAACTGTGAATGGTGTGAAAAAAACAATTACTTTACGAGTTGTGGGGATCCTTAAAAAAACAGGTGGAAGTTTCGGAGCTAATCTCGATGATGGCATTGCAATTGCGCTTAATGATGCCGAACAATTTTACGAACTTGATGGTAAGTACTCGTATATAATGGCAAAAGCAGTTACCATCGATCTTGTAAACCAAGCAGCACAAGCGATAAAAGATAAAATGGGTAAAACGGTTACCGTCGTCACATATGATACAGCTAGAGAACAGATTGATAATGTTTTAGGAACTATAGGTTCTGTTCTCGGGGGTATTGCAGCCATCTCATTGATAGTTGCAGGTGTAGGCATCATCAACACGATGACTGTTAGTGTTATGGAGAGAACGAAGGAGATTGGGACCCTGAAGGCATTGGGTGCTAAGAGTCGAGATATTCTTCTGATGTTTCTCTCAGAGTCGGTTCTCACAGGCTTCGTTGGGGGAGCCATAGGAGCTGCGTTAGGGCTGGGCCTTAGCGCGGTTATAGGTCAAATAATTGGTTTGCAGATATCTCCATCTCTTCTGCTAAGTGTAGAGGTGATTGGTTTCGCGGTTTTGACGAGTGTTCTCTCGGGGTTATACCCAGCATGGAGAGCCTCAAACTTGAGCCCCGTGGAGGCTTTGAGACATGAGTAACAAAAAAGGCCTTATCGGCTCAATCATAGGTGTTTATTCCTCGCCTAGGTCAACCTTCGAGTCGTTAGATGAAAAGGATCTACGAAAAAGTATCTCGTTAATTTTGCTAATCGCACTTGTATCAGCAGCTGCATCGAGCATCTATATGTCAAAAACCAATATTCCACTGCCAAACACAGGAACTTTGCCACAAATGGGGAACCTTAGATCAGTAATATCAGTGATATCGGGACTAGGTGGCTTCCTTGGAGTAATTATATCATGGATACTGATAACTGCTTTAGTTTACGCTGTAGCAAAAATGTCTGGCGGTCAGGGTATGCTAAAGGGATTCTACGCTCAAACAGGATTTGCTTATTCCCCCTTCTTAATACAACATTTATTGAGATTAATCGATGCTATAACATTTAATTCTAGTCTCGGGATCCCAACCATTGGAAACCGATTCATTAACGCATTTATAGGCACATTCAATGTTTTCGGGGTAATCAATATCATCTTACTAATAATTGCGGTTTCGGTTAATCAGAAAATTGGAGTAAAGAAAGCCACGATAATCACGTTGCTGACGACAACGATTCTGCTTCTCCCGAGTCTAATCCTTTTCCAGTAGCAAAAAAAATCGCGCGACAAGA
>CAZIAF010000200.1:0-3752 GCA_964537625.1 uncultured Candidatus Bathyarchaeia archaeon | reverse complement strand
CACAAGGTAGGCTTCCGCTCGATGGAGTTGTCAGCTTGGCCTGACTCGAGCCTCAACGCAGACAAACTGACCGACCGACGCATCAAAGAAGTAAAAAAAGACCTCAAAGACCACGACATCGAGATATCTGCGCTCGGATACTACCCAAACTACCTCGAACCTAATAAGACAAACGCGAAAGAGGCGGCTAGATACTTCTACAAGGTACTTGAACTGGCAAACAGGATGGAGGTTGATGTCGTCTGCACTTTTGCGGGCCGTTACCCTGAGAAGTCAATCAAGGAGAACATCCCTCTATTCGAGAAGGCTTTCACCCCATTCTGTGCAGAGGCTGAGAGACTGGGTATCCGCATCGCGATTGAGAACTGCCCTATGATGGATCGATTCTATCTTCGTGGAGAGAACATCGCGATAAGTCCCGAGGTTTGGGATGAGATGTACAAGGTTGTCCAGTCAAAGTCGCTAGGTATCGAACTTGATCCCTCTCATATGGTTTGGCAGGGTATCGACTATATTCAGGCTATCTATGATTATGGAGATCGTATATTCCATATTCATGCTAAGGATATGGAGATTAACCATAGGGTGTTACAGCGCGTTGGGATCATCGGGCAAGCCTTCGGCGAGACCGTTGGGTTAGGACACGGTTGGTGGCGCGCACGTCTCCCTGGTTGGGGCGAGATAGACTGGCCTAAGTTGATATCCGCCCTCATAGAGACTAACTATAAGGGTAACCTCGATATAGAGCACGAGGATGACGTGTTCGCTGCAGCTCACGCGAAGCAGACTATAGAGACTGAGTCAGGTATATTGGAAGCTTATGGCCGAGAGGAGAAGGGGCTTATTCTCGGATACAACACATTATCCAAACTCATCCCTCCGGGAGATTAATCAATAAAACTTCCTTGATTAACTGACTGAATTATTGCCTCTGTGAAGCTTGTTTAATTTAATTACCGTTTTTTGGCGGCTTTTCGCTTTTTAGATTGGGTTGAGGTCCGGGTTAAAAATTGTGAATGTGTCGGCGAACGCCTATTTTATCTGCAATTCTAGAGGGTATTTTGTTAATAATTCGGGACCATTTTCTGTTACCAAAACTGTGTTCTCGTTAAGTGTACCGAGAAAACCTGGGAGGGATATGCCACAACTTACATTGAAGTACATGCCAGGCTGAAGTACAGTCTTATCATAGAATCTAAGATATGGTTTTTCATAATAGTGCAAACCTATCGCGTGTCCACTTCCATGACTTAGATACTCCCTATATCCGCCTTTAATAATCACTTTTCCTGCAGCTGCATCAACATCGCAAGCCCTAACCCCTGGTCCAATCGTGTTTATTGCTTCCTTTTCCGCATTTAATGCGCAATCATAAACTTCTTTTTGTTTTGATGTTGGTTGTCCTACTATTGCGGTCCTACTATCGGATATATGATATCCTTCGTAAAAAATCAATGCACATAGATCCATAGTGACAAACTCATTTTTCTTTATTTTCTCGTTACGAGCTCTATAGTGAGAAATAGCGGAGCGGGGCCCAGAAGCCACCCCTGTACCAGGATACATCGCTATGGTCCAATATCCATCATCTAAGGCCATAGCATTTCTAGCAGCTTCAGCAACTTCTCTTTCAGTAACTCCTACATCTATCGCATCAATTGCTGCTGAAATCGCTTTATCACCCAGTTGAGCTGCTTTTTTAACAATTGTAATCTCATCTGCTGATTTGATCATTCGCTGCTGCTCCATAAGCTCGGAACTGTCAAAGAATTTCGCTGATGGGATTTCCTTTACAAGTTTAGCATATACTGAATAAACTAAATGATTGTTTTCGATGCCAATATTTTTTTTAGCTAATTGTAAGTCGTTTATTGTTTTGGATAGTAATAAGACTGGATCAGTTGTCTTACTTTCACTTGGTGTTTCTCCATATGTTCTAATATCTTCTATCCAGGAATGTTCTTTAGCTAAATTTTTTTCAATCGTTGGTACAATCATTAACGCTTTATCGTCTGTAATTAGACCGGCTGAAAAACGTATAGTATGTGGATAAACAAGCCTTTGACCGGTTAAATAATATAAATTGACAGGATCAACTACTACAACTGCATCTAACTTTCTCTCGCTCATGACGTTTCTAAACTTTTCAACCCTTTTTTGAAACTGAGATTTCTCCATGGTTAAAGTTTTTTAGAAGCAATATTTCAGTTTTTATAATTATATGCGCGCAAAAATGATGAGCCTTTTCAAAAATGCGTTCGGCTTATTCGATATGCTTAGCAATCAATTAAATTTATTTCCAAATTCTTCGGAACTCACAATATTCTCCATCTTCTTCCTACTTTGCGTTCTCATCAACTTAGCTGCCAGATCCAGCTTCTCCCGAGGATAACCCATCGCTAACAAGCAGACGATATCATACCTCTCCGGCACCTTCAAGAGATCTCGAATGATCTTTTCATCGAAGTCACCAATCCAGCAAGTGCCTAGTCCCTCCGCTGTTGCTGCCAACACCATCTGCTGCATCGCTATACTGACATCGACTACATGAAACCGTTTCTCCCTCTCTCCACACCCCACCAACACAACAGGTGATTCGACTAGAAACCTTGTAAACATACGCTTGGAGAGAACCTCACGCTTATCTGGGTTCTTGACGACGATGAAATGCCAAGGTTGAGCATTGTTAGCTGAGGGGGCAGCCCTACCCGTTTCCAGAACCCGCGTAAGGACCTCGTCAGGGATTGGGGTCGGGTCATAGGCACGAACCGACTTTCTGATCTTGATCGCTTCATACACATCCAATAGGGATCTAACCAAACCAACAGACGGTGCAAATAATAAATTGCGCGCCTTAACTTTTGTTTGTTATATGATATTGTAGGTGTTGCGAAATATCTGCACATGAACTTAGCTCTGTTATGATCTATATCCATCCCCCACTAGCGTTTATCGGCTACCTTTTTTTCTATGCTTTTTCGGTTTTTCTTTTCATGAAGAGAGACAACAAGTTGGTTAAACGGCTTGGTTATTCAGCTTGGACGTTCACATTTCTGGGATTAGTCACAGGGATGTATTGGGCTCAGATCGCTTGGGGGAGTTTCTGGTCTTGGGATCCTAAAGAAACCTTAACTTTGGTGATGTTCGGGTTTGTTACTGCGAGTGTTATCTCTTTCTTAGAGGGGAAAAATGGTTTGGCGAAGTTGTTTTCGTTAATATCCTGTGGTACAATTATTATTACTCTTCTGAGTTCTTTCCTGATTCAAGGTCTTCATTCATTCCTAGCTTGAAGAGGTTGTCAAGGTTCATGTAAAATGCGCATTCACATATTCTGCGGTTGTGCATTTATACCTCGCACATACAGCTTCAAATTCTGGACAAAATTAATTCTCAGCGTTAACCAATTGAGGCTTCAGTAGAACTCTGATCTCTTTATCGAGACTTTGAAGCTCATTAAACTGCTCATCACTCATAGAGATTTTGCAGGCGATTTCGATTGCATCCTGCTTGGTGAAAGAATCTAAGTCGTCTATTTGAGAAATTTTCTCCGCTACCTCAAGCGAACAGCTCTGATACATCGAGTTCATCTTACTCTTAATAACGGCGAACCTGGAAATTGTCCCATCATCTAATGGCTGGGTTAAACCTATCCGGTTTAATGTATCCAAAGCCTCCTTCGTGCGAGCCTCCGAGTACGCTTTGTTGCCCTCTTTTCCATAATTGAACTGGAAGATCTCTGCAGAAGACTGGTA
>CAZIAF010000199.1:0-3755 GCA_964537625.1 uncultured Candidatus Bathyarchaeia archaeon | reverse complement strand
CGAGATACTCGGACCCGACATGGCGAGTGTCGGCTTCGGAATATTGACCATACTGGGAAACATAGGGCCCATCTTGGCGCCGCCACTCATAGGCTACGTCCTAGATTCAACCAACTCATACTTCTATAGTATAGCCATACTCGCAGTACTAACAGTATTTGGGACAGTTTTAGGCCTCCTCCTCAACAAAAATAATTGAGACATGCCCACGCACTAACAGATTTAAATCAATAATTCCATAGAAATATGGATGAACATGTCAGAGAAAAAGACAATAATCTACTTCCCCAAACCCGGTGAAGCAGACTCAGATGAAACCCTGAGAGCCTCCCTAGAAAGGGCTAAGGAATTAGGCATCAGCGACATAATAGTAGCCAGCACCAGAGGCAACATGGCTCTTAAAGTGCTTGAGTACTTCAAAGGCTACAACGTCGTAGTCGTTCCCCACGTCTGGGGCTCAAAGGAGGTCGGAACCCAGGAGATGCCCGGCGATGTCGCCGACAAGATCAAGTCAATGGGGGGCACCATAATCTACGCAGCCCACACATTCTCTGGCGTAAATAGAGCCATACAGTCAAAATTCGACACAATGTACCCCGCAGGCATAATCGCCCAAACCCTCAGGCTATTCGGCCAAGGCATGAAGGTTGTAGTCGAGATCTCCGCCATGGCAGCAGATGCCGGAGCCATTCCAGTGAATAAAGACGTTATAGCGATCGCTGGCTCAAGTAGGGGAGCTGACACAGCAGTCGTCATCAAACCATCCTACTCCCACAGCATCTTCGAATCAGTAGTACGAGAAATCATTGCCAAACCCAGAGAAACTTCGTAGCGCGCTTTACTCATGTAACTAGTATCTTACATACATATGCGCGCCCAATTTGTTTTCAATCATTTACCAAGAGTAGCTGACAACATTCAATAAATTTAGGATGCACGCTTAGTGGTCCCTATTATGCGCGCGCCAACCCTGCACAGTATGGCCGGCATCACAATTCGTAGCCATCACTAACATGACTAGCAGCAGCGGAATGGCAACTCTCGCAACTCGGTGATAATTTACGTGCGCGCTGCCGTCTACTCAGCTTCACTAGTACAGCGTTTTCAAGCGCGCGCCCCATCTCGGGTATATTATTCAACTTAATAGCAGAATTCCTTGGAATCTAATTTTGTTCTCTTTATTCGAGAAGATGCGTGCGCGCAAATGTGCATGTGAAATATATGTTTTGACATTTCTAGAAAAAGAATCTCGCCCCTTATAAGGGAGTGTTTTACTTCTTGTCTGTATTACCTGTGAATTGATACATGATCGCGGGCTCGTTTCCAATGACCCAACCATCATGTCCTGGCGGAATGTCGCTTACATCTCCTGGACCGAACTCGATTTCCTGACCATCATCAGTCCTCACACGCATCCTACCTTGAACCCAGACTCCGAAATGGTGCACTTGACAGGAATTTGTTTTCACAATTGGTTTAATGTGTTTTAACCATTGCCATCCAGGTTGATAAGTTTGCTTCTGGACCACTACATCACCCATTTTGATAATATCTACCCTTACATTCGGAGGAGTCTGAGTCTCATCCGGTTTCTCAAAATTCTTTTTTTGAAGAACCAACCTTCTCACCCAATTTTTTATCGGAATCCTCGATAATAAACCTCTGTTATTTGATCGCGAATACTTGAAGCAGCACTCTATCGTCCACACACATCATGCTTGGTATGAAGTTAAATTTACAATCCATTTACAACGTAGAGGATCTTCTCACCACAGCAGAAACGCCTAAGGTTCTCAGCCACCTGAGCACTCATGCGGGGCACCATCTCCCTAGGAGCACTTCCCATGTGGGGGGTGAGGAGCACGTTATCTGCACCCCTGAATGTCTCACAAACCAAACACCCCTCAGCTGCACTCCGCGGCACATCGATCGCAGCTCCATAGAGCTTCCCGCTCCTCAGAGCATCCGCAAGGGCGCCCTCATCTACTATATCCCTCCTCGCCGTGTTGACGAGGATGGCGCCATCCTTCATTCTCATTAAATTATCCTTATTGAAAAGGCTCCGCGTCTCATCCGTGAGGGGAGTGTGTATCGAGATGAAATCAGATTCAGCCAATAGCTGATCGAATCCCATATACTCTACACCAAGCTCAGCCTCCTGCTCAGCGGTGAGTCGACTCCTCTTATTGTATAATACACGTGCCCCAAAGGGTTTCAGAAGCTTGGCAACCAAAGATCCTATGTTACCGAGACCCAGAATCCCCACAGTCTTCCCATACAGCTCGATGGTATTCCAGTTGCTCAACCACTTCCCCTGCTGAAGGCTGGTGGAACCTGGGAAAGCCTTCTTGGCCACCACCAGCATAGCCATCACCGTGTGCTCCGCGACGCTTATCGCGTTGAAGCCCATGTTGTTGGCCACCACTATGCCGATGTCTGTAGCCGCTTTGACGTCGATGCTCTCATAGCCCACCGAATAGCTTTGAATGAGCTTGAGGCTACGGGCCTTCTCCAGGAGGCTGCGCGAAATTGTGGGTTCGCCGGGTCCTTTGAGGAGGATGCTGGCGTCTTGCAGGTCCCCATATACTTTCTCCAAGTTGTAGGGGGTCTCGTGTACCCTTAGTTCGTAGGAGCCGACTGGAAGCTTGGATACGAAGGCCTCGCTCCATCGTCTGCTGGCGAGGGATAATATTATTTCAGTCAATGTGGATCGTGCTCGCTGCAGATTATTGTGTCGGTTTGCGGTAGTCTGGGTGGTGTTTCCAGATGTTGTCTTTGCACTCAGCGCAATCCTTGGGACTTGTGACCTTGCAGCTGCCGATTGCGAACAACTCACAGTGGGACCTAATTGTGCTTGGTGTTGGTTTCTCGTTGATCTTATCCATTTTGATATCTCCTCTTTGACTCTCTTTCAAATCGTTGGGGATGAATATGATAGAGCAGGTTTTTTACGTATAACTTTTTGTATCTCTCGTATCTCGCAATACATTTTTCACGCTTACTCTATCGGTTTATTCCGATGCTTTATCAGTGAACCCATGTAACTCATCTAAGAATTTTAGGCAATTTTTAACCCGTACTTGGGAGTGCTGAGGTGGAAGGCTGTCAATAAACATGAGCAAACAAGCGATTTTGGTGTCATGTAGAACTCAAGATAAGACTATGCAGAAAATCAAATGCTATTTTGTCACAACATCATCAGCGGATCTAATCTTATACCCAAACTTGTAACCATGCTCAAGCTCATACTGCTTACACATTTCCTCATAGAGAAACTCGAATCCAGGATACATCAACGATTCGCCAGCATCCGCCCCCCACTTCTTCATCAAGGGGCTAAACTTCTCCCAGTATAACAATGGGCTGACCCGGAGGACACCATAAATCAACTTTGGGTCAACCAGTTTATTCTGTAATATGACGCCGATGCCCTCGTAGGTGTCGATGATGTTCTGGAACTTGGGATACTCTTCTAGGTTAGCTCCATATTTTTTGAAGTAGTCGTTATAGTCGTCCCACTTCCAGAAGTAGTTTGTCTCCCCCCAGTCTCTTGTAAAGTCCCTGTTGTTGACGCGGTCATATATCTGCATCAGTAACTGGGCTTGCCTCGTATCGAGGTCTCTGTCTCTTGTCTCCTGCTCTTTCTTATTTGCCTCCTCCGATCGCTTGTTCGCGTTTATGTAGCTCCTCACCGCGATAAAGGCAGCTGTTAGGGTGCCTACTACTCCTACGGTCTGAGCGATGTATGCTATGGT
>CAZIAF010000198.1:0-3799 GCA_964537625.1 uncultured Candidatus Bathyarchaeia archaeon | reverse complement strand
TTACCGACAGAATGCTTAAGACTATACCGTATATTACCATCTGCTTCTCGTTGAACCAACCCTCTCCGTAGAAAATGATGTTGGGAATCGTGTTAACGGGCAATATAATCGCTACAGGGGCAAGCACCGCAATAGGGAGTGCAGTTAATACAGGGTCTAATCCATGAAGCTGGGTAAGCCCGATAGCTATAGGAACCATTACAGTGGCATAGACAGTGGTGCTTGTGAAAACTATATGTAACATCATGGCAACAAGAACTATGACAGAGATCAAAATTGCAGCCTCAAATTTCTCCAGATTTAGGATGTTGAATAAGCTTAATGCAACGGAGTCGAGTGCATGATACTCGCCTACAGCTCGGGCGAGAAACATGCTAGCAGCGAATAACGCTATACTCCCCCACGGAATGCTGCTTCCAAACCCTTTGGGTTCCATCACCCCGGCCTGTGGAAGAATCAGAACCAAGCTTAAGAGGAGACTTATCAATCCGACGTTGAAGGGATTATACTGCTCAGAAATCCAGAGAACGAAGGCTAATAAGAAGATTATTGCTACAGTCTTCTCACTGCCTTTAATAGGCCCTAAAGACTCCCTGAGTTCTTTTACTTTCTGCAAAGTATTCCTATTTGCCTCTACTTCTGGCTTAAACATGAAGATGAGTAGTAAGTAACTAATAGCTAAGAGAAGGATTGTAAGTGGAAAAGCCATCTCGAACCATCTGACCCAATCTAACTCTAGTCCAATATCTGCTAGGTAACCAGCAGAGATGGGGTTAGGCACGGTTGCAGTCAAGAAGGCGGTGGAACATATATTGTTAGCTGCCATAGCCATGATCATTACCGCAGCCCCAAAATTACTCCTACCTTTCTCAACGCCGAAGGCTTCCACTAGACCGATGCAGATGGGAAGAATGAGAAACGCCTTTGCGGTGGTGCTGGGACTAAGAGGAGAGATCGCAAAACTCGTAATAGCAATGGCAAGAAGGATATTCCTTGGCTTAGCCCCAAGTGAGGTAGCGATAGCAAGAGCTATCCTTTTGCCCAACCCAGATACCTCCATCCCTTTCGCAAGTATGAAACCACTGATTATTATCCAGAGGCCACTACCTCCGTATACACGAAACAGATTACTTATGAACCCTTCAACGTCGAGTGTTGCTTGCAGAACAACAAGTATAGCGATTATGAGAATGCTTGACTCAAGGTGTCGTGAAGGGTAGAAGCTCCATAAAATAAGGGCCAGCAAAACAACACCCAGTACTTGATCCTGAATTGTTGAAGTGCTAATGAGCCAAAAAAATATCAGAATAATGGTTAGCTTAGACACCGATCTAGCAATGGTGCCAAGATTCATACAAATTCTACATCATATCACTGATTAATCATTACCGGAAATCGGGGATTTTTTTTCTTAAAGGATCCATTAGACACTTTCGATTTTTCTAGACAATTTTATATAAAAGGTTATTCCATTTAAGTTCACGTTCGCCTAAATCGAAATCTTCAATTTGAGGGGGCATAAAAAGGCATCATAGGTGAAAAAATGGATGAAAAATTAGAAATTTCACCAAAGACCGGTTCATATTATTCAATTATAATTGTTTTGATGCTCTCTGGATTTACTGCCTCGATCGCAAGTATGTTATCCGGACTTTTATTAATCGACATCGGAGAGACATATGGCGTCACTGTTGGCCTAGCGGGTCAAATGTGCACATTGAGCTTTGTCATCGCGATCGTCTTTTCCCTTTTAACCAGTATATTCAGTGTTAAGTACAATCACAAGATGCTTCTCCAAGTTGGATTATTAGCATATGTAGCCACAGCCGTCGGATGTTATTTGGCACCAAACTTCACCATAATGGTAGCTGCGTTTTCATTGTCGGGCATAGGATATGCTCTTGCTACCACGATGATTTTCACACTGACAGAACTGCTTCCTCAGAAAAGGAGGGGGGAAGCAATTGGATTCATAATAGCTGGAATGTCTGGCTCATATCTCGTCGGAGCCTTAGTCGTGCCTTATCTACAGAATATCGGAGGCTGGAGGTACTCGTTCTTAGGATACTTGCTACCTAGTTCAGTATTGGCTCTAATTTTAACAACAATAATTATCCCTGGAAAATCGAGTAGTTCTGATAATAGGACCCAGATTAAACTTAGTGAAGGCTACAAGGCAATTTTTTCAAATCGATCTGCATTTTTCTCTTTACTAGGTTATTTGCTTGCGATAGTAACATGGCAGAGTATTTTGACTTATAACACATCCTTCTTCAGGGATTCTTTTTTGATTTCAATTGGAGAGGCTTCAATTATCATCTTATTCGGAGCGACATTGTATACCATTGGCAGTATTGCCAGCAGCAGAATAGCGAATCTAGTGGGAAGAAAATCTTTAGTGGCGGTCTCGATTCTGGTCGCAAGTATTATGGTTATATTATTCTCTTATTCACCGATTTTCATGCTTTCTGTAGGTCTTCTATGTGCAGTGTGTTTTTTGGTGGGAGTAATGGATGCCTCGTCGACTAGTCTCATCATCGAGCAGCTTCCTTTGTATGCTGGAATAATGATGTCGCTGCAAAGGGCAGTAACTCAAGTAGGTGGCTCTATAGGTTCTGGACTTGGTGGTGCGATCCTCACCATTTCCAGTTATAAATCAATGTTTTTAATACTCGGTCTATTTGGCATTGTCTCAGCTCTGGTATTTCAGTGGTTTACAATCGACCCTTCATCTAACAAAAATAAGGAATAGAGTCTGATTTTCTTATTTCACACAGTTACTAGAGCCAGAGGTGTATTCTAAAAAAATAATTAAAAAAAACAGATTAAGAGGTTCTGTTTACAAGTATTTTGAATACTCTTTAGTGGAACCGTATGCGCAGCAGATGTCCAGCTTACTTTGTCTTACTTTGATACGCTATCCTACCACCAACATTAGTATAGTCAACTTTAATTTCTCCTCCCTTTCAAGTCTATCCCATTTGTTCTGTTGTTAACAAATGCCTTGATTTCCTCAGACGATCCTATAGCAAGAATTTTATCTCCCTTTGCAGCTACCGCTTGCACTATTTTCTCATATGCTTCGATGGTATAATCTTCCCATTGGTCAGAACAAGGTCAGCAGACAAAAAGTTCTTGAACATGATGCGCGAGGGTAGAAGGTCCCCCAGTCCCCCATTGTCCCCCTAATACTTTCATACGGTGTAACGTCGCTTGTTTTTCCCGAGTTGATGTGAAAGAGGAGTTTTTGTCCCCCATGTCCCCCAAGATTGGATGCGTGTATTAATGCTTGGGGTTTGGATCCGGTTTTAGTGTGGCTTGTGAATAGAGTTCGGAGGTCCCCCATGGTGGGGGACCAATATAATAGGGTACCCTAAAGATAGTTTGCACTGGGAGACCGGTATGATGGACCCTCGCCACAAACAAGTCCCCCTCTTACACTAGATCAATTCTCACATACATACCGTTGATCAAATATCCAGAATGCTGTCCCCCAAATCCCCCATGTCCCCCATGTTCTCTGAAGTGAGTACACAATTAGTTTCAGGTCAAAAGACTTGTACGTTCTCATGCGCAATTTCAAAGTTTATTCGCGTGCGAGTTTCCCAGGAAATGCAGTTGCACCTCTGTTTTTTGCAGGGTGACGTGGTGCAGTGGGTCCTCGATTCCACAGCTTTTCTCAATAAACTAGCAGGGCCTTCCTCACAAACCTGATAGTATGTTCAGAATATCCTCTCTTCTTCAGACCTCACACAACACCGAATACCGTATTTTCGTGGTATTCGGTCGTGGGTGGTCG
>CAZIAF010000197.1:0-3854 GCA_964537625.1 uncultured Candidatus Bathyarchaeia archaeon | reverse complement strand
CATTCCACTTCTCCTTCGCATCCGGAGGGAGATTTGTCACCATGCCGACGCCACCTAGTATTAAGAGATGAAACAATTATTAAAGACGGAACGCTGGCTGGCGGAGGTTAGTAAAACTTGACGTCTGGTTATGCGTACGCACATCGTAGTATTTGACTTCTTCCAGACGTGTATAATAGCAGGAAGCGACGAGAATTAATACGCTTTCAAGCGATTCGACGAGTGCGCTCACGTGCAATATATTCGTGTGCATGGTAAGGTTTCTTCTCGAATGTTGGAATGGTGTCTAAAGGGTGTGAGATCTATGTGGATAGGTTGTTGTAAAGGTGTTGAAAAATTTCCAAATTTTGACTCCCCATGGTGTAGCATATAGAGTGTTTAGGCTTTTGCTATGGGGCTGGTTTCATGATGTCTATGGTTTGATCATGGTGTCCACGGTGTGGTCTTTGGTCGCTTCATGGTCCATAGTGGGTACTGATTTCTCTGGTGGGTGGGATTGGGTTTTCGAAGTGGTGTGGCTAATGAACTAGGGACGTGTGGATTTGTCTTTGGATTCTGGTGCGAGTGTTTGTTGGGAGGGTTCTCTTGAGTTTTCTCGCTCGTGGGCGTTAATCATGCTGTGAATAGGTTGAATGGATATTGTGTAGTTTTTAGTAATGTGTGAGTGTGTGTTATTTTTCGTGGGGTTATTAGTTTTCTATTTATCGCGCGCGCGATTCAATTTATTAAAGTCTCATTTTGGCTGGTCGTCGCAACTTGTGAGCGTTTACGCGCTCCAACATATACAAAACGAGCGTGGAAGCAGAACGAGTCTACCAGATATCCGATGATACTGATGAAAGAGCACGCGCAAAGTCTTATCGACCCGATCATAAGTACATCTTTTAATTTAGACGTGTAATACTAAGAGAGCAATAAAAGATGAAATGAGGTTAGTTCCGTGAGAAATAATAACATTTTGAGAATAATTAAGATTGCCGAGAACGATAACCGCAGCTTTCTCTTAGAGCATGAAGGAAAAAACATCTTAAATCTCTTAGGGATAGCGACCGATGAATCCTATTTGATCTCAACCGAAGAAGAAGCCATCACTGCAGCTAATCAAATCGGGTATCCAGTCGTACTAAAAATTGCTTCACCTGATATACTACATAAATCAGATGTTGGAGGCGTAGCCCTAAACCTCCAAAAAGAGGCAGAAACACGTGAAGGTTATAAGCAGATCCTTAAAAATGTCAGCACAAAGTCACCAAAGGCGAAGATAATTGGCTTAACCATTACCAAGATGGCTACACCATCGACTGAGATCATCATAGGCGCAATGAGGGACCCACAATTCGGAGCCACAATAATGTTCGGTCTAGGCGGAGTCATGGTCGAGATAATGAAAGATGTCTCATTCAGAGTAACTCCCCTGACCATTAGCGACGCAGAGTCCATGATTAAGGAAATTAGATCAATAAAGGCACTTGAAGGGGTAAGAGGGTTCCCGAAGGCCGATTTATCGGCCATCGTAGACACATTGTTGAAGATCTCTGTAATCATGTTGGACTATCCCGAAATCGAGGAAATCGACCTCAACCCCATAATAGTATACGAAAAAGGCTGTAGAATCGTCGATGCGAGGTTTGTTATAAGATCAGAAAAAGTCGATGAGGTAACAACTGATCCAAACGAGAACCATCTAGATTCACTCTTAGAACCACAATCAGTCGCCGTCGTCGGCGCGTCCGCGAATGTAGATAAAATCGGCTACAAGATATTGAAGAACATAATTGATGCCGGTTTCAAGGGACACATCTACCCAATAAACCCTAAAGCCGATGAAATCCTGAGTCATAAAGCGTATCCAAGCGTAAAAGATGTCCCGGGGGATGTGGATGTTGCAGTCATCGTAATTCCCGCAGCAGCGGTCCCACAGGTCATAGAGGAAAGCGTTAGAGAGGGAGTCAAGGGCGCCGTAGTGATCTCAAGCGGCTTCAGAGACTCGGGACCGGATGGAGCAGCGATTGAGAATAAGATTTTAGACACAGCAAGAGTTGGCAGTCTAAGGATAATTGGTCCAAACTGCCAGGGAGTTAGCAACCCCAAGACAGGGTTCTGCGCGACGTGGCCCCTTATCCGAGGCACAGGAAACGTCGCAGTCATATCACAGAGCGGCACAATTGCCCTAGAGATCCCATCATTTCTCACGAGGAATAAATTAGGCTACAGCAAGGCAATAGCACTTGGGAATAAGTCGGACGTCGATGAGGCTGACCTAATCTCCTACCTTGCAGACGACGAAGACTCCAAGGTGATCGTCGTCTACTCTGAGGGAATGCCGGATGGGAGGAAGCTTGTGAAGGCCATAGGCAAGGCTTCGCGCAGGAAAGCGGTGCTGTTCCTCAAAGGTGGGAAGACAGAAGCGGGAAGGCGAGCCGTCAAAGCCCACACGGGTACGCTCGCTGGCCGAACCGAGGTCTTTAACTCGGCGGTGAAGCAGAGTGGTGGAATGATTGTCAAGAGTCTAGAGGAGCTATGTGAAGCGGCTAAGACCCTTTCGACGCTGCCCCTCCCCAAAGGTAAAAGAATCTTAATTGTGACAAGCTCGGGCGGATCAGGCATACTTGCATCGGATGCCTGCGAAGAAGCGAATCTAGAACTCGCGAGGCTGCAGCCATCTACAGTCGAGAGGCTGAGGAAACGATTACCCGAGTGGTGCATTGTCAATAATCCACTCGATCTGACGGGAAACGCCCTCTCGTATCCCAATCATTACTCCGATGTTCTCGATGAGATTTATGGAGATGGATCGGTTGACCTTATTCTCCTGATATATGGGGATCCGATACAAGGCTCCTTCAAGGCTGTTCAACCAAGCCTCGATAAAGCGAAAATCATAGGATTGCCAGTCGCGGTATGCTATCTTGGTGGTGCCGAGGTTCAGGTGGAAGAAGTCAATAAATTCCAAGAATACGGGGTGCCAGTATTCGATGAGCCTAGCAAGGCCATCGTCGCATTGGGGTACCTCAACCAACATAGAATGAATTTATCTAGGATAAAACAAATGGAAGATGGAGAAGCAGGAGTCGATGGCCTATGAGTAGCAATAAAAAAATAGAGGTCGAATTGAAGGATGTCTGTAACTGAGGAAAACCCCGGGAAGAGGGTGCTGTTGATGGGCAACGAGGCGATAGCCCGTGGCGCGATCGAGGCAGGAATTCAAGTAGCGGCAGCGTATCCCGGTACACCGTCTTCTGAGATATTGGGGACGCTCGCGGAGGCAGCTAAGGAGCTTTGCTTCTACGCGGAGTGGTCCACAAACGAGATAGTCGCCTTTGAGGTCGCAGCGGGGGCATCAATAGTTGGCAGCCGTGCTCTCTTCGCCTGTAAGAATGCGGGTTTAAACACGGTGATGGACCTCCTTATGACGCTTCCATACACAGGGATCAGAGGAGGTCTCGTCATCGTTGTTGCTGATGACCCTGGCGCCTGGTATAGTTCAAACGAGCAGGACACGCGTTTCACTGGCGTCTATGCAGAGATCCCGGTATACGAGCCCCACGACCAGCAGAGCGCTAAGGACATGACCCGAGACGCTTTTGAGCTCTCCGAGATGCTCGAGTTGCCAGTCATAGTACGGAGCTGCACGAGGCTAAGCCACTCCTCGGGGGACGTTGAACTCGGAGATATACGAAAAGAGAAGAACCAGGTGGCGTTCGATAAGCATTGGAAGATGCCCTATAGGTGGAATGTCTACGGGCCTCCTGGACCAGTTGAGAAGCATAAATGGCAGAAAGATCGACTACCAGCGATGGCTGAGTATAGCCAATCGACGAAATACAACAAGTACATTGAACCCAGACACGAAT
>CAZIAF010000196.1:0-3862 GCA_964537625.1 uncultured Candidatus Bathyarchaeia archaeon | reverse complement strand
TTCCCACCGTGGTGGTTACTTATGACGAACCTCTTCACACCATGCTCAGCGAGGCTCCCAATCGTATCCATCAGAACCGCCAACAGCGTCGGATCAGATAGAGTCACCGTCCCCCTGAACCCCATGTGATGAGGTGAGTAACCTGGGAAGACGGGGCATAGCGCAACACTGTTTGTCCTCTTCGCCACCTCGTGTACGAAGAACTGAGAACCGAGGGAATCCATACCTAGGGGTAGGTGAGGCCCGTGCTGCTCCACCGACCCTATCCCAAGCACCACGACTGGAGCCGGCTCCTTATCGAGCCAATCCTCAAACGCGGGACGAGTTAACTCCCAAAGCCAGAACCTGCTCAGAACACCATTAACACTCATACAACAAACCCAAACTACATGGATCCTTGAAGATATTAAGAAAATCGACTCTCGTGGGGTAATTAGCTACGGGACAACTACCGCCTTGAAAGTTTTGTAGCCCCTATGTAGCTTGATCCCTTCCTCCACGTCATCCAGCTTGAACGTGTGGGTTACAAGGTCCTCCAATGGATACTAGCCATCACGGTGCGCGCTAGTACTGGATACCTTCCCTTGAAACGAAGGTAGAGGGTGCCTTGACCTCCCTGACCTCGTTCACGAAGTCTGCCCTATCGATGATTTCCCGCGGGACGTACCTTCCCGTGAGCACAACGTCCGTTCCCTCAGGGAGCTTATCCAAGAGCGCGACCACCTCCGCGGAGTCCGCGATGCCCATATGGGCGGCGAGGCAGACCTCGTCAAGTATGAGCAACTCTGGCGGATGATCGGACTTGAGCACTTCCTCGGCGTACCTGAGGGCCCTCCTAGCCGCTGTCTTGTCCCCCTCATCTGGGCTGCGAAGGCTCGCCTTGAAGCCACTGACGCTTACCTCGCCCCCATCCTCTCCAGACTTGAGCCACCCCCGCCTACCAAACTGCCTGATCTCATAAAGCAGCCCCAGGCTCCTCGCGACCTTGTACTCCCCGGTCTCCTTCCAGTGCTTTAGGAACTGGATGACGACAACGCGGTGGCCGTGTCCTAAGGATCGGAGGGCGAGTCCGAGGCTCGCGGCGGTCTTACCACCGCCGGTGCCATAGTAGAGGTAGACGTGGCCCATGGCTGTCACCCGCAGACCTCGCACCCCTCGATGGGACGGCCGCCGGCGTACTCGGCCCCCGCTGTGGCGACCTTACCTTCCCCCCTTGACTCAACGCCGAGATTGAGGACTTGCGTTCCCTTACTTCCGTAGCGGTAGACGGTGACGCCCTTACAGTGGAGTTCATGTGCGAGTCGGAAGACGTTCTCAACGTCGCTTAGGCGTGCGTCCTCTGGAAGATTTACTGTCTTAGAGACGGCGTTCTCCGTGTGTTTTTGAAATGCAGCCTGAATCCTGACGTGCCACTCGGGGGCTATGCCATGGGCGGTGACGAATACCCTTCGCAAGTCGTCGGGGACTCCGTCGACGTCCCTGATGGTGCCGTGGCTCACTATCTTATCCAGCATCTCACCACTATAGAAGCCGCGTTTTTTCGCGATCTCCTCGAAAATGGGGTGGAGCTCGAAAAGTCGTGCGCCCTCTAGGACGTGGCGCATGAAGGCGACTGCGAATAGGGGCTCGATGCCCGACGAGCATCCGGCGATGATGCTGATGGTACCCGTTGGTGCGATTGTGGTCACTGTCGCGTTCCTTCTCGCCCTAAATTTACCCCTCCAGATACTCGCCTCGAAGTTAGGGAAGGACCCCCGATCCAAGCCGAGTCGCTCCGATGCCTTCCCAGCCTCCTCATTGATGAACTTGGCTAGCTCCTCCCCGATCTCTGCTGCCCTTTCAGAGTCGTAGGGGACACCCATGAGGATGAGGAGGTCGGCGAAGCCCATGACACCGAGGCCGATCTTTCTATTAGTCCGTGTGATCGTGTCGGTTTCTTTCAACGGGTAGGGGTTTACATCAATTATGTTGTCCAGGAAGTGGATGGCTAGGTGGATGGTCCTTTTGAGTTTATTCCAGTCTACGGTGCTTTCTTGAACCATCTTGGCGAGGTTTATACTGCCTAGGTTGCAGGACTCATAAGGGAGCAGCGGCTGCTCCCCGCATGGGTTAGTCGCCTCGATGACTCCGACTGAGGGGGTTGGGTTGTACCTGTTTACCTCGTCTATGAAAACTATACCGGGGTCGCCACTCCTCCACGCATTGTCGACGAGTCTGTCCCAGACATATCGAGCGCTGAGCTTCCTCGCCGGCTGCTTTGTGCGGGGGTTGATGAGGTCGTAGTCCTTGTTGTTTTCCACGGCGTCCATGAAGGCGTCGGTGACTGTGACGCTTATGTTGAAGTTTGTGAGGACTCCAGGGCGGGCCTTGGCGGTTATGAACTCGATGACATCAGGGTGATCAACTCGTAGGATAGCCATCATGGCGCCGCGACGCCTGCCCCCAGCCTTAATGACCTCTGTGGCGGCGTCGAATATCTTCATGAAGCTGACGGGGCCGGAGGCAACCCCCATCGTCGTCTTTACGACATCGCCGGTGGGGCGAAGCCTACTGAAGTCGAATCCGACCCCTCCGCCAGTCTGCTCAATTATGGCCATGTTCTTGAGGGAAGTGAAAATGCCTTCTAAGGAGTCCTCGACGGGGAGGACGTAGCAGGCGGAGAGAGCAAATCCAGTCTTCGTCCCAGCGTTGAAGAGGGTTGGGGAGTTGGGGAGGAACTCTAGCCTACTCATGGCTCCATAGAACTCCTTCGCAGCGGCCTTGGGGTCACCATCGTACTTCTCATCGACGGAGGCAACGGCCTCGGCGACCCTCCAGAACATCCTAGTTGGTGTCTCGATTAGCTCCCCCTTCTCGTTCTTTAGGAGATACCGCTTTTCTAGCACCTCTATTGCGTTGATAGTGAGTTTGGGTTCGTCGAGGATGCCGAGCTCCCCCCTGAGGGCGCGTAGCTCCGCCTTCCTCTCTCTGTAGAATTGGTAGTCGGTGGCGATGCGGTCGTGGCCGGTCTTTCTGAGGGTCTCAACAACGATGTCCTGGATGGCCTCGACGCCTGGCGTCTGCCCCGCGTAGAGCTTGCCGAGCTTCTCGACGACCCTTTCGCTCACGGCTTTAGCGGTGTCTCCGTCCTTGCCCTCGATAGCGAGAATAGCCTTGTATATGGCATTTGTGATTTTGTCCTGGTCAAACTCTACTACCCTGCCGTCCCTCTTCCGGACCCTCTTTACTATACCTGCCATCGCTAAATCATCGAATAACCGTCCATCACAGCTGTATTAGAACCCACGCGCGAGAAATTGATAGCCTCGGTTAAAATCTCTACCCACAGGCAATTATTATTATGCACGCTTATCGACTAAGAAGAATTTAGCCCCAAAGTTACTCCAGATCATCATAAACTCAATTTCCCTCAAACACATACAACACTTGATACTTATCCACCCGCGCGCGCCCTAGCCCCTATCTCTCTTTTCCGAGTATAGGTCAAGCGGCGTTTGACCCGTCAACTTTGATTCCTTGATGAGGAAGTCACGGAGCTCCTCCTCCTCTCTGAAGATCCGTGTACTATACCACTCGAAGAATGGACTCGGCTCATAGGGATAATACACGTACACGAGCTTGGCTAGACTCTTCGCGTAAACCATCTCACACATAACACCCGCGCTAATGCTCTGACGCGGGTGATACACCACCACCATGTGGCTGTTCTCGATGAGTTTGTAGTCGTTATCGATGATCTGGAACCTCAGATTCTTAATAGCAGCCTCCACTTCTAAGGCGTCTAAGACGATCCCCCTGAGCCCATCACCGTAAACCATCTTCACGGGGATCTGACTCGGACGAGGCTTCCCCGAGTCTATAG
>CAZIAF010000195.1:0-3928 GCA_964537625.1 uncultured Candidatus Bathyarchaeia archaeon | reverse complement strand
CTGGAGGGTTTATGGTGGGTTGATGACATGTCCTACTTCAGCGTGACTAGCAAAGATGATTGGAAGTGGACTGCAATGATTATGCAGCCCGAACACGTAACAAAGGACACCATTGCCAAAGCAGTTGAGGATCTGAAGAAAAAGAAGAATCTGCCAGGCCTATCAAAGATTAGATTCGAGGGCTTTCACGAGGGATTGGCGGCTCAGATTATGTATATTGGAGCGTATTCTGATGAGGGCCCTACCATTAAGACGATTCATGAATTTATTAATAAAAATCAGGGCACTCTGAAGGGTAAGCATCATGAAATTTATCTTAGTGATCCTCGTAGAGCTGCGAAGGAAAAACTGAAAACGGTTATTCGACAGCCCATGAAGAAGAAATAATCACGCGCATGCTGGCTACAGCCGGCGACGGGGATGCAGCCTACGGAATGGTGGGGAACAGGCACTGGAGCGGAGTTAAACACGGACTATGCTTTGGGGGCGAAGATCGCTAGCGGGTTGGGCCCGGTCAGCGCGCGCAGGTGTCACAATTGATCCTGGTAACACTGGAACAGTGCAGTATACTTTTCGCACGACTGTTATAGATTAGCGCGCGCACATGGTTCAGACTTAAAATAAAGGATTTGAAAAATACGAGAAGCCTTTGCGTTTGTTACCACTGCACGCGCTGGGGGTTTTCCCTCCAGTACGCGCTAGTCCTTCAATTGCCTCTTAAAGAGGTCATTTACGAATTTACATCCACGGTTACCGAATGTATTAGAGAAACACATTTTAGTTGGTTCTCTCGAAAATTTGAGGCATCCCCAGCATTGGCTAAAAAATCTGGGTTTATGTTTATCTCTATATTCTCGACACAGCTCAAACGCTTTCTCGAAGGGAATTAGGCTTGAATTTGAAATATGCATCAACTCCTCCTACACTGCGATCATCGCATAAAAGGTGAAGATGATTACGTCTGGGAGGAAGTGGATTAGCCACGCCCAGAAGAACCCCTTCGTCTCCAACAGGCTCTTTCCCAGGAACCAGCCGAGGAATGTTGACATTAGAACTCCAAGTAGACCATTTGGGACGCCGTAGAAGTGCCCTAACCCAAAATTCACCGCTGTGATCAAGTTTGATTGTTTTTCTCCAACAGCGGGCGTAAGAGTCGAAAGTGGTGCGGCGCGTAGGGTGAACTCTTCATTGAAGGCGTTTATTGACGCTATAAAAAACGCAGCCGGTATTAGTGGTACTACGTTTAGGAACGCGTTAGAGGGGACTTTCCACGTGGCTATCAGGAACATCAAGGTAGCTACAGTAAATACGGCTGCGAAGATGCTTCCCATTCGTGTCCATGATTCAGGTTTTTTCATGCCCAGTAGCTTGGAGGGTTCAACCGGTGAGTTGAGTTTCCCTAAAGCTAGGTAGAAGTCTTTCCGTTTTCGCCCCATGAGGATTAGGATCGTCATCGCTGCCATTGTGGGGGTGAGTCTGAGGAGATGCAGTGCGATGTTTGAAATGGCCCAAGGGGAGTGTTTAGTCCAGTTTATCCAGAGAGTGCTGGATCGGATTATTGTTATAAGGCCCCAAGTTTGGGGAGGGTTCCCGTAGCCGAGGAGGAATGCGGTTAGAAGTATGAGAGCATACCCTTTTAGAGGCTTCAAGTCGGCTCTGATTAAGGTGAGAGATAGTATGGTGAGTAATCCTAGACACTGTACCCATGACCACCAGTAAGGCTCTCCCCCTGCGAGCTCTCTCCACAATATTGGGGTGATTGAACTGGTGAGTAACATAATCACCCACGCTGGCCATAACAAGCTTGGTGATGGATGTGAAAGGTTCTGAACTTTTATTGCAGCCATATTTTCACGCTTTTTTACAAACTTGCTCGCGCACGCGCCCTGAGTGCGATCAGTTCTCCTTCGCTCACTTCTATTCTGAGAATTCCTTTGATTCCCTTTATCTCCAACATAGCGTTTTCGACTAGGTCCAACTCCCTCAATTCTCCCAGATTTCCTTCTATTATTACCTCCTCATCCCCTTCGCTTGGAATAGTTATTCGTTTCAGACCGTCTTTTGATTGTAGAACTATTGAAAATGTGTGAAGCCCACCCTTTGTGGTTCCGGTCGACATCTAATTCTCCCTCGATTCATTGGCGGGGTCACAGTTGTTTGGTGTTCCCATTATTGGTGGCCGCGGTTCCTAGTACCAATCCTATAGCTGCTCCTATCGGCATCCATAGGGTGATGTTTCCAATCATCATTCCAAAAATGTAGCCCATTCCAGTGCCTATTACTAACCCGATCACTAACCCTATACCTTGGGTGAGTGTTTTTTTCTTCTCCATTTCAAGTTTCCTCCGGATTTCTCCAGTGCAGAATTATTCAGCTCGGGGAGATTAGCCTATTTTAAGGGCAAAGATAATGTTTCAGGATTTATCCAAATGTTTCACGTCAACCCTGATTATTCAGCATCTATTCCTAGATGGAATACAGGTGTTCTTTCAGTGACATTTTTAATATCGATTCTGTATCTCCGAGCTTGTTTACTTATTCGTATTATGAAAAGTTAGAACCGGTTTGGCTTTTTCCCAGTAGAATAAAAAGAGGTCTTTGCACCACTCATGGAATTTGGAATCTCTGCTGACGAGTTGGGCGTAGTCCATTTGCCCATTTAAAAAAGGAAGCCCGAACATGGCTTCCTTCTCAGTGACCATCACTCTGAATTGGATATTGGGCAAGGTCCGCCTTTCAACGCCGTGTACGGGGTAAAACCCCGGGGGTCTGGATACGTTTTCTGGGAGCAGAGAACGTATTTTTACTCCTTCTCTTATTTTTCCTTCGATTGTCTTCAACGAGCTGACGATGATCTGGGGTGTTAAACTCCAGCTGTACTCATCAGCCTGTTCGAGTATTTGTTCAGCGTAGGCGATAGATTCCAGTGAATCCTTGTTTTTGGAGCTGATTGAGAGTTCACCTATTCGATTGATGAATTGGTGTGGAAGGTGTGTTGTGTCGTGTTCTAGGAAATATTTCCTGTTGACTTGAATGAATTGGAGTCCGGGTAGCTGTTGAAGAATCAGCTCTCCATAGGGTGTGAGTTGGTATCGCCCCTCTGGGCCTTTTTCGATTATCTGGGCTTCGACGAGTCTTTGTATGTGTCGGGAGGCCTCGGTTAAAGTTATGTTCTGCATCTTTGCGAGATGGCTGAGGTTAAGTTTTTCATTGTGAAGATTTTCCAGTATCTTCATTCGATCGTCGTTTGATAGTTCGAAGAGGAGGCTACAAAAATCTCCCATGATTACAAGTTAATTACAATATACTAAAGGTTTAGTACCGTATCTCATTGTGAATATGGTTGCGCGCGCATTCTTCCTCTTATTACCCCAAGAAGACTGTTTAATATAGACACGGACAGAATTAGAATCCCAGAGATTGTTAACCCTTCTCGATTGAATATTTACGAGTTTGACTTTTGTTTCTATCGTTGATAGCTGATAACTCTTTAATTGGAGATACTTCATAAAGCTCTCAATTTTAGGGAGTTCGTCTTTGGTGCGGGGGGATAGAACACTGAACCCGTTCATTTTACTCGTTTGTGTTAATTTAGCGCGGGTGTGTGATTTTTGGTCGCGCGTGCGCATATTTTATTCCAGAGTCGACATCACTAGGGCTGCGCAGTCAGCGTCAACCTCGCCGATTAGTATCAACTTAATCGGCACAATTACACCGACTCTAAGGGAAGAAACCTGCGCGCTAACCGACTTGAAGTCAACATCCTGGTATTGGTTGGTGCCAGTTGTCCCGAATATCCCCAGCTTTGCTTCGCTCTTAAGACTGAGTTTCCCCAAGTAATCGCCTGTGGAGCTGCTTAACTTTCCGAAGTATACCGGTCCGCCTACGATTACCACATCATAGTCAGCACTAGAGCTGGCAGCGGAGC
>CAZIAF010000194.1:0-3969 GCA_964537625.1 uncultured Candidatus Bathyarchaeia archaeon | reverse complement strand
CTCCCTCTGAGATGTGGTTCAATCTCGGAGTTGAGTAAGACCTCCCCCTCCTCAATAATCTTTTTAACGAGTTGCTTCGGAATTCCAACGTCCTGAGCTCCATTTTTTAAAAGTTCCCGGAGGAATAATTGCGCGTTCAAGTTATTTCTTTTCACCTCTACCCACCACTTCTCGCCATCTATACTCGGACCGCTAACCGTCTCTGAGCCCATGTACTTAGTAATGACGTCGTTACTGTCCTGGGGGAGGTATACCGGGGGTCCTATTTTCATAACTGTCTGCGTGAGCTTGCTCGACTCCAATTCGAAGAAATGGATATATCTCTCCCTTTCATCGCTCCATGTAGCTGAGCGGAGAACTCGGAAATTTTTCTCTTCGAGGGATCTTGCCAGTGATTTTTCTGCCTTGAAAAGTTGACCCCAAAGCGCATCAGGTACAGGTGGATCTTCGTCCTCTACAACAATAAAGACAAGGTCGGTGCCTCTTCCATTGATCTGTGCAAGGACATTTCTCGAAGTCACATGGTCCTGACTTGGTTTAAAAAAACCTTGTCCAGGTTTAGCGGTAAATGCCCTGGCAGCCGCGACAAAGGTCCAGAATGAAGTTTTGGAAACCGCTGAGGCAACATTTCTATTAATGTCCACTGGATCAATAACGATGAAAGGCTCCTTGAACCTCTTCTTTAAAGAGACGATGCTTCTCTGAGATTCGAGTTGGATCACATTTGGATCACCCCATTTCGCTGCGGCCTCAATGACTTCCTCGAAAGAACCAAAGGCGATGATCAACAACTCGCATAAATATCCTGAGAAACCGCCAATCTTGATCTCAGCACCATAAACCCCAACGCCTCTCATGAAGCTTTTAAGAAGTCTAACCTCATCGGACTGTTCGACTCGAAGGTGCTTATTGATGTAGCCTGTATGGAGCGGAGAGCGATCAGCAGCAGAGAACAGCTTATCATTAGGATCGGCTTTGAAGCATGGAATGAACTCAATATCGAAGCCGTTGATCTCAGCTTTAATGTAGGGGTGTTCAGCGTATGCCTCTGTCCAACCTTCACCGACAAAGTCTTTAACGATATCGTTGACTTTGAATAAACTCTTTCTCCCATTTGAACGGTCCATCACGATGAAGATATCCGCGTCCTTGAGCCCTTTCAGCCATGTGTCTCTGGCGACTGAGCCATGGATCTCTACACTTGCTTTGATCTCGCCTTTATCTAAAGCCTGACTTAACCTCATCTTGACCCCAGCAAGAAAATCTAATAGTTCCTTCTTCTCTTCTGTCGAAGGCTTGATCTCTGCTAAGATCCGTTCCCTAATATGGCTCCATGGATCAGGAATCGGCAAGACTCGGATCACGGATTTTATCATAACTTTCTCTATTGAAATATCTGCCTACTCACGCGACGTTGATTTGGCTATTGTTGAATAGATAGGACCACTATTCGTCAGGACGCTTTTTTTAAGTTTGATGTGCTCAACTTTTAGTTCTCCAAAAAGCACTGTTTCCATCGACGCAACTGCCTCGGCGAGTTTAGCTTTGTTTTTTCCGCTTTTAACACGGCAAATTGTAGCATGAGGTTGAAAAGACTTTTTTTCAGATTCGAAACCCAGTCGCCTTAATTTAATCTCTAGCTCTGAATGTATAGCGATCATTTTTTGAACATCTCCAGTTGCTCCTACCCAAATAACGCTGGGCCTACTTAGGTTAGGGAAGACCCCGACGCCTCGGAAGCGGAGGGTGAATGGCTCGAACTCAATTCTTCTAACAATTTCAGCGATCTGAACGCTTTTCTCTTCAGGTACCTCGCCGAGAAACTTGAGGGTGAAGTGAATGTTCTCAGGCTCGACACATTTAACATCAGCGCCAGTTGATACAATTATTTTCTGAGCTCTTATGAACGCTTCCATCAACTCTAATCCCTCAATATCAACCGCAACGAAGCACCTGTCAGTCATACTCAAACATAGAACCGTTAATCAGCTAATGATTTTAACCTCTTCTATTGTCTCATATGCGTGGATTCTGTCGCCTTAGCTCTGGTCCTAATCAGTGCAGTTTCTCACGCAGCGTGGAACTATGCAGCTAAAAACGCTGGGGACAAGGACTCCTTCCTTCTACTGATGAACTTGACTAGCCAAGTGAGCATTCTCCCCGTTTTCCTCCTAACCCTGAAAGAGTGGGGGCTCCCCATGATTGTACTCCCCATGATAATCCTCAGTGCAATAGCCGAAGTCGTTTACTTCCTCAGCCTGAGCAGAGCCTATGAACAAGGCGACCTAAGCGTCGTCTATCCAGTGGTTCGAAGTTCACCACTCTTCGTTGCAGCTGCAGGAGCTCTTTTCTTGGGAGAGCGGATTACCTTAGTTGGAATCATTGGCATAGTCTTCATTCTACTGGGCGTCTACGTTCTCCACATCAAGAAGCTTGAGAGAAGGCGCATCCTCGAGCCCTTAAGATCCTTCAGAGGTCCTGCATTTCGGTTCGCAATACTCGCCGCCTTAGGCACCACAATCTATAGTCTCAGCGATAAGGTAGGTGTATCGACCATAGATCCGTTCCTTTACGCCTTTTGGCTTGAGATCTTTATATCCGCTATTCTCATTCCAATCGTAATTTTCAGGAGAGGTTGGAGGGCAATAAGTTTTGAGTGGGATAAATCTAAACGAAATATCTCTATTTCAGGTGTTTTAATGCGGGGTGGTTATCTTCTTATGCTACTTGCTATGGTTGTCGCCCCTGTAGGTTATCTCTTAGCCCTCAGACAAGTCAGTGTTGTCATCGGAGCTTTAATTGGTGTAGTCCTTCTCGGCGAAGGCTATGGTGCCCCCCGTCTCCTCGGATCCGTCTCCATTTTCGTAGGGATCTACATGATCGCTGTTTTCGCTTGAAAATTACATAAGACATACTCTCAAATAGGTACTCTTTATTTCCGCGTATGCTAACATGAATGCAAAATCCATAGTCCTTTTATTTATTTTTCATATGAATTCAAAGCATGGCTCGTCAGACCAAGATTAAATCACCCTACAGAATAATGGAGTCACAACAAGTCACGATAAAGAGTCAAAATAATATCACCTATTTCTTCTTGGATATAAGTAGCGCCTTTACCTTAGCTTACGCTTTATGCTATATTTTCAGCCCATTCGTAGGACTTCAGATGCTGGGAGTTCAACCAACTTTAATGTCTATTGTTCTTATTGGTGTTGGAATCGGTTTAATACTCTGCATTTATACCAAGAATCGGTATCTAATATTATTTTTTGCTGGATCTGAAGCCTTTTTCTGTGTAGCTCACTTCTTAAAACTTATACCATGGCTTCCATTATTCACAGATACCCAGTATGTAGCTATGAGCTACTTAGACTTAATACAGTCAACTTTCCTTTTTATGCAATTCCAAATTAACAATAAAACTCAATAATATCTGTCAATTATATGTGGCAATTAATTATAGTTTTTTTTCGCACACTGGCTATGTAGCTCTGTTTTTATAAAAGTTATTGATGGTAGCCCGGGAGAGATTCGAACTCTCGTCAGAGGCTCCAGAGGCCCCGATCCTTGACCGCTAGACCACCGGGCTGCTGTCGCTGAATAAACAATGATGGATAATATAAGAATTCACATTTAACATCCTCTTAGAGGTTTTATGATCATTTACCAACAATTCTATTCTATAAACAAGCATATTCCAGGGAATAATATTAAAAAAAGTTGAAATCGCGTACGTGATCCGAATGGGTCTAGCCTACATTATAAAGTGAAGAAAAAACTTATTAATTTCTTTATAATTTTTACTATTGCTCCCGATGAAATCTTTTGTTTCTAATCGGGGCAGCGACCTTAGGTGAAATGTACGAGAAGTGGTGACCATAAAAACTGCGAAAAAAAGCCGAAGAAACGGTGATGACCGCTGCCCCGAGTGCGGGAGCGGGAATCTGATCCACGATGAATACTCAG
>CAZIAF010000193.1:0-3996 GCA_964537625.1 uncultured Candidatus Bathyarchaeia archaeon | reverse complement strand
GTCGATGCAAATACGAAGATACAAACTCTTATTATAGCCGCTCTCGCCTAAAATCGAAGACCTTACAGATGGTCAAATGCGAAAAATGTGGCGTCGAGACCTATATGCCGTTTAGGTGCAACTATTGCGGGGGCTACTTCTGCGAGGAACATAGGTTACCCGAGTTTCATGAGTGTAGTGGTGCCTTCAATGCACCCCGGAACACGGTCCAAGTCGGAAGCTACAGTAGTACCGGAGGTTCCTCCGGTAGCTACTCGACGAATCGAGTTATACGCCCTTACTGGTTTAGTAAGCAAGAAATCCATGATCTCGCAATCGGGTTACTTGTCATCACGTTAATCCCATTTATACGCATATGGAACCTCTTTTTCTCGGATCCACTGCTTGTCGTAGGTTACACAATCATCCTCGTTCTCGCCTTCATTCTGCATGAGTTAGCCCACAAGTTCGCAGCTCAGAGGCTAGGGATGTGGGCAGAGTTCAGGCTAAGCACAATGGGGCTTATCTTTACCCTCTTCAGCTTCTTTCTTTTTCAAACAAAGACCTTCCCTTTGATGATAATTGCGCCAGGCGCTGTCATGATTGCTGGACTTATGAATTTAAACGATTATGGTAGGATATCTATAGCCGGCCCAGCGACAAACATAACTCAGGCCCTAATCTACCTGATATTCGACCTACTAATTCCTTCACCACTCACAAAGATTGGTATGGCAATCAACTCCGGTTTAGCCTTATTCAACCTAATTCCCTTCGGCGTCTTCGACGGGATGAAGATATTCAAATGGAACTGGCAAATCTGGATATTAGCTGTGATCATCTCGGGTGCGATCTTTTTTCGCTTCATAACCCCATGAGGACGCGCCTTATCTATTGGTTACGACGCTTTCTTCATCTGTATGATAGTGATCCCTGGCCCTTCATCTCTCGGTCTCGGGTGGAGGATCGCCTCTGAATTAAACGTAGAGCCTCACCCAGTCGAGCACCGTATCTTCCCCGATGGTGAGAGCTACATCAAACTTACTAAACCGGTAAAGGGGGAAACTGTGGCAATCGTACAGACGACATCTCCTAACCCTGACACCCGACTAATGCAACTCCTACTCATGGCTCAGACCGCTAAGGACTTTGAAGCTGAGAATATTGTGGCCGTGATCCCTTACCTCGCATACGCTCGTCAGGACAAGAGGTTCCTCGACATGGAAGCACTAAGCCTCGACGTGATAATTCGTTTATTGGAAGCCTCCGGTGTAACCGATCTCATAGTTGTGAACCTCCACAATGAGGACGCGATTCGCGATATTGAGGAGAGGCACCATGTAAAGGTTCACAACATTTCTGCGGTACCACTTCTAGCCGAGTACCTAAAGAATCAAGGTTTCGATGGAGCTTACAGTCTCTCCCCTGATAAAGGTGCGATCTACATTGTAAAGGCAGCTTCGGATGTTCTGAGGGGTGGGTACAACTACTTTGATAAGATACGTGATAGAAAGACGGGCGAGATAAAAATGGATATAAAGAACCTGGAAATAACTGGCCGCCGTGCCGTTGTCTTCGATGACATGATCAGCAGCGGAGGCACCATGGCGAAAGCGGTGGAGGCGCTTGTGTCGCAAGGAGCCGATAAGGTTGCTGCTGCGTGCACTCACGTCCTCTACATGCCAGGCGCTGAGGAAAAGATAAGGACCGCTGGAGCCGACCCAATCATCTCAACCGACACAATCGAGACACCCTTCAGTAAGGTTTCAGTTGCTGGCATCATCGCTGATAAGCTCAGGACACTATACTGATTCCTCAACCCCTTTATACCCCGCGGAAGATTTCTTCAGGCGAACACTATGATAAGTTCCAGAATCAGGATTAAAGTCCAGTCAGTGAAATCGGTGAAGGACATGGAGAGTAGGGAGTGCTTCCAAATCGATTTCGTTGAGGTCCGTCAACGCCCACCAGTTATGATGATGAGCAATCCCGACGTCCCCGAAGAGATCGGTCAGATGGTAATCCAGGTAACCAAGAGCTTCCAGAATGTCCTTCCTGGAATGAGTAAAGACTATGAGCAGATGAAGCTTACATTGATCCTGACCGGAGAGGAGCTAGAGAGCTTCAGGCTCAAGCCCTATCCGAATCAGCTTTACGAGTTAAGCATTACAGATGGAGTTCTCCAATTCGCTGAAGTTTGACTAGAGAAGGAATAAATTCCACACTAACTGAAAACTCATAAGGTGACGTGGTTTGTCGATAGTAAATCTCCAACACACCGATTGGGATCGCGAGGTTATTAAAGCGAATAAGCCAGTCGTCGTTGAGTTCTGGCACGAGTCCTGTCCCCTCTGTAAGAAGATCGAGTCATCTGTATTAGAGCTACCTAGTAAGCTAGGTGAAAGGATTATACTAGCACGCTTTAACGTGATGGATAATAAGGAGAACCGGCGTTTCGCCATCGAGAAGGGAGTTATCGGCACACCGACCTTCAAGATCTATTGTAGGGGTGTAGAGATCGGGGAGATCATCGGCATAGAAACCCTAACAGATCTCTATGGAACCATTGAGAACCAGCTTAAAAGCTGCACCTAGGAGAGGCAAGATCTGTACGACGTCCTAATTCTTGGAGCCGGACCTGCGGGTATGACAGCCGCTATATACGCAGCCCGTAGCAAGCTAAAGACCCTAGTCGTTACCGGTCCCATGGTTGGCGGCCAAATCGCTTTCACCTACCAAATTGACAACTACCCGGGTTTTATCGATGGGATTACAGGCCCCGATCTCTCGTCTAAGTTCAAAGCCCACGCCGAGAGGTTCGGTACCAAGTTCCTCGAAGGAGACGCTACAAAAGTTGACTTCACAGCGTCTCCGTATAAGGTGTGGGTCAGAGAAATACTCCTAGAAGCCCGTTCAATCATCGTCGCTACTGGCATGCTCCCCAGGAAGCTTGGCATCCCAGGTGAAGACCGCCTGATGGGGCGTGGCGTCTTCGTTTGCGCTACCTGCGACGCAATATTCTATGAGAATAGGAAAGTCGTCGTCGTAGGCGGAGGTGACTCCGCCGTCCAGGAGTCGCTTGACATCGCCAAATATGCGGCCGAGGTCACCATCGTCCACAGACGAAATAGACTACGTGCCTGCACGTGTCTTACCGACAGGGTGATAAATAACCCGAGGATCCGGTTCCTCTACAACACAGTCATTGAGGAAATAGTTGGTGAAAAACTCGTGAATGCAGTTAAGATCAGGGATTTGAAAACCGGGGAAACCAGTGTCAAGGAGACGGATGGAGTTCTCTTAGCGATTGGTTGGGATCCTAACACCTCTATTTTTCAAGGCCAGTTAAATATTGATGATGCTGGCTACATCGTCTCAAACGGCGTTAGGACATCGAAGTCAGGTGTATTTGTGGCCGGTGACCTAGTAGACAAGCAGTACAGGCAGGTTGCAACGAGCTGTGGTAGCGGCTGCGCAGCTGCCCTCGAGGCGATAGGTTGGCTTGAGGAGCAGCCCAACCCTGAGATGTTTTAAGGTTGTAATCCCAATCCAGAAGAAGAGATGATAGGGTTTGAAGGTGGTCTTCCTCGGGACTAGCGGAAGTATGCCAACCCCCGAGAGGAGCTCCTCCTCCGTCGCAATAAGGATGGGGCGGGACGTGATCCTCCTCGACTGTGGTGAGGGAACGCAGAGACAGATGATCGCCACCCATATAGGTTTTAGCAGGGTTAAGCTAATATTCGTCACCCATCTTCATGGTGACCACATCCTCGGCTGTCCCGGGCTCCTCCAATCCATGACGCTCCAGCGTAGAGAGGAACCACTCGACATATATGGCCCAAAAGGGACTTATTCATTCCTCCAGGGGGTGTCTGACTCTCTAGGGGGACCTGGATTTCCAGTGTCAGTCCACGAGATATCTGAACCTGGTGTCCTTTTAAGTGTGAGGGGATACTTGGTCGAATGCTGTCGAGCCGACCACAGACTCGAGGCATGGTCTTATGCAATTGTTGAGAA
>CAZIAF010000192.1:2030-4045 GCA_964537625.1 uncultured Candidatus Bathyarchaeia archaeon | reverse complement strand
TAACCTCGGTTCTGCATGTGGTTGGAGCATTCGTTCCATTCAAGGCGCCTGGAGAAGCTACGACTATGTTATCGGGACTCAACGGATCGGTGCTGGGGCCAACCTCATCGTAAAGAATCTTTGAATTAAGACCGAGTCCACCATAAAACATTCGCAGTAATTGAGGGTCAAGCTGCTTTTTTGTTACCTTACTAGGCAGATCGATAATTAGTGCTCTCCCCGTATTATCTTGCAGCATAACTCATAACAATAAGATAATTTGATAATCGAAGCTAAAACTTTTATGTATCGCACGCGATCAAAGAAGGTTTTGGGTTTGAGGGCCATAGCCTTATCTTGAATTCTACCTGATACCTAACCGTGAACGAGGTTGGTTGACCGACAAACGCTGAAGTATCACCGCTTCTACAGTGACTCCTCAGGTGAATCACATCTAGATGAGGTGGATGTCAAACAGACTCTAGTACAAGCTGCTCCACCGGCACCTCCACTACTCGTATCAGTTTTCAGCCCCGCATCCACATATGGCTTCTTTTCAGTTCCAGCTGGGTGGGTTGGGGACTGGCACCCAGCGCCGGCGAGGCAGTTTATGATTCTATTATCGGGTAAGTTGGAGGCTTTGACAAGTGATGGAGGCGCTTTACTCATGGAGTCGGGGGACATTCTTCTTCTAGAGGATACAAGGGTAGGGGACATAGATCTAAAAACATAGGAAGCAGTGTTTGCCACTTCTTCGTCGCTAGAGTTTGTTGAGACTAAAATTCTACTCTTCAACATTCGGCTTAGGGGGTCCGTCCCAGAAGAAGAGGAAAATGCTCTCCTTTGTGACGTTAGTATGCGCGCGTATTACTCTATTATCTCATTTCAGGCGCGTGCACATAGGCGGGCTATCCGACGATTATTGGCTCACCCACCATTAGGCTCCGATACACGCCAGGGAACGCGTCCATGAAAGCCCTCATGCTGACATCGCTGCTGTCATGAGGCGACAGAGCAATTATCCCCAAGTTCAGACCCTTGAGCAATTCGATGTTAGTCTTGAGTTCCTCTATCGTGATATGCTCCCACGGGGGCTTCCCGGTGCCCACGTACTTGTGCCCCGCGTACCCATACACCTCTCTGGGGCCGCCCATGACTGGGTAGTGGAGGCCCCCAATGATGCCGTAGATGGGCTCTTTGAAGATGGCTCTGGCTCTCTCAATGAGTTTGGGGACCGTGTGGTGGCCACAGCCAACGATGAGCACAATGCCTTTTCCCTCCACGTTCACAGCGAGGCTATGCTCCTCGGTGAACCCCCAGAGGTACATGCTGTTAGCTATGGTGCCAGTGGATGCGACACCCTTCCCGATGACCATAGGGTCGCGAGCATACACGGGTTCCAGGCCCGGGTAGGGCATCTTAGTTGGCACATAGACCTTGATACCGCTTAGGGGCTCCTGGTGCCCCGTGATGTTGAATGTCTTATCCTCAGCCCACTTGCCTCCACCCACATGGTCCCCGTGGTTGTGGGTGATGAACACGGTGTCGATCTCGTTCAATGTGACTCCAAGCTTCATCATGTTGCGTAGAAGGGGGGATGGGTCCTCCTCTTTGTTGTTTAACCCGGTGTCGAATAGGATCGATTTGTCATCGGTCTTCACCAGGTAGGAGACGCCTGTCTCCACCATCAGTCCCTCTTGGTTAGTTCGCCAATCGATGAGGGGTAACACTGTCAGGTTCTTGGTGGAGCCTAAGCCCTTGAGATTCCTAGACTTTACTTTCTTGTTGTGCCTCTCGACTCGTCTCTTGGCGCTTTGGAACTTTTTCAGCTCTCTAGATGTAGTTTTGTCATCATATATTGAGATTAGCTGAACCTTTGCGCCTTGCTCCTCCAATGACATGCAGTAGTCTGTTATCATGTTCATTTTCTTCGCTTCGACTACTGTGAGGAGCTGGGCGCCGTTGATGGCCTCCGCTGAGATGTGGGGATGTAGCAGGATCTTGACGTCCTCGGGCCTCCGATCCCTCCAATCGTC
>CAZIAF010000192.1:0-1930 GCA_964537625.1 uncultured Candidatus Bathyarchaeia archaeon | reverse complement strand
CCAATCGTAGTCAGAATAAGAGAAATAGATCTTCTCAGCCTTCAAGTCTCGCATTTTATCATAGAAATAGTCGTTATACCCCCAGAATCTTACATTGGCCTCCGATGCATATGGAGCATTTACGAATCCTAGGGAAGCTGCGATCTTTTGGAGTGGGTGACCCTGCATAGTCGTCAAGCTAATACAGTCAACTTTGAGGGAGTCAAAATATTTCACCACTTCACTAAATATGGGAAAAACAGCCTCGTTGTGACCTCGGGCAGGAAGTAAATCGTAAATTGAACCCACTGTGTATCCTCCAAAATCCTCAATTTCGAGAACCGTATAACCAATTATCTCTCCGCCGGAAATGGCCACCTTTATTTGATATTTCTCAATTGGATTTTGGGTGAATCGCCAATTCATGAAGTCACGGTCTCTCAACAGAAAGTAATTGTATTCTTCGGCAACTTCGTCCCAGAACTTTTCGAATCTTTCATCGAATGAATCGACGTCGAGTAGGTCGAACCCATCATTTACGATGTATCTTTGGGGAGAATACGTGGTAAGTTGTTGTGACTTGAAACTGTCCTTTAATTGGGCAGCTTTCTCAATCTGAAACTTTTCGATAAAACGATCAATGTCTCTAATTCTAACTAGATCCGAGAAGGGAGTCGGGAAGCTTATCTGCTCGTGGATATTCGCCTTCGTTAAAACGATCGGATTCGTAGTTATCCAATAACAAAAGTCTGCGTGTCCCTCCTTCTTGAATTCGTCTATGTAGTTGGTGATTGTCTTGTAGATCCCTTTATCCCTATATTCGGCGGATGTTGCGTAGTCATCGTCATAGTATGAGACGAGGACTTTATCGCCGAGCTTGACATGCATCTTGAAGCAATGTCCCAGACCAGCAATTTTTCCCCCAACAGTTGTAACTGCGATGTGTGTCTCAAGAGGAGAACGACGATATTTCCATCTCCAATATTCTAGGGGATTTTGGATCTTTTCCCAGGTGGGAAAAACTGCTCTCAGTAACGCGACTATCTCTTCATCGTCGTTCTCTTGATATTGGCGTGTGATTATCTCGTCTCTTCTGAGCATATTTATCATATCACTCTTCATTGCTCATAATCTTAAATCGCGCGCGTGGTTGACTATGCACGCGCAGTCATTCATGTTATATAACATATAATCGTGCTGAATTACATATTGACTAACAACGCCGAAGAATACTATAAACTGCACAAATACGTTGAAGCGGCTAAATTATTCGAAGCCGAAGCGGAGTCAACGAACGATGCTTCAAGTAAAATAAGCTTGTATAGGAAAGCTGCCTCAGCATATCATGAATATGGATCATATGATGAGGAAACTAGATGTTTAATGTTGGTGTCAGACTTTCTCTATGGAGAGGAAAAGATAGACTGTCTGGTATTATGCTGGAAGGTATACATTACAGCTATAGCCGTCTATCAATATGAAACAGGTTTTGAGTGGAAGGGTGAGGTAGAAAACCTCGATCCTTCCTACTCTGAGACAATACAGGCTTACTATTCTAAAGCCGTGGACGTACTTGAAATAGCGTTAAAAATAAAAGGCGTAGACAAGGTTAGGCTTCTCGATATTCTGAAGGCTGAATGTGTAAATAGACGAAATGAGGGAGGATGGGCATCTTCCGAATGTGTCTCTAGCATCGATGAAGCGTTTAAGAGAAGTTAAAAATCATGCTCCACTGCACGCGCTATAAGATATTAGAAAAATCTTTTACCAAATTTACTTTTGCATAAGCCTCACCTTCTAAATAGTTTTATCCTAAGTTCTATTTGATAATCAACCGTGAATATGATTGGTTGACTTAGCTGAGATTCAAGCTGCTTACTACATGGTGGCAGCCACGGGAGTCCTAGTAGCCGCAATCT
This sequence comes from uncultured Candidatus Bathyarchaeia archaeon, assembly GCA_964537625.1. Taxonomy (GTDB): domain Archaea; phylum Thermoproteota; class Bathyarchaeia; order TCS64; family TCS64; genus UBA8941. Next base: position 32 of record CAZIAF010000192.1, on the reverse strand, counting down.
ACTACATATTCAATATAAGTCAATCAATACAA
>CAZIAF010000191.1:0-4060 GCA_964537625.1 uncultured Candidatus Bathyarchaeia archaeon | reverse complement strand
CTGTACGCGAAGTGGAAGAACTCACCGGTCATAAACTCCTCAGTCCCAACGGTGAGGGTCTAATAATGCCATATGATGGCAAGCAGGGCATCGACTTATACTGCACCACAAGCAGTGCTGGCGGCGGTCTACAGATGATGGTTGCCGGCCTCATTAAGAACATGACCGCTGAGAGTGCTAACCGCGCAGCCCTGGGCGCCGGAGCCATAGTTATGGATGTAATTGCCCGAGACGATGGTAGGCAACCCTATCAGAAGATTCAACGAATCCGCAACTTACGCCCCGACATGATCCTCTTCGCTGGAGGCACCGACGGTGGCGCAGGCCAGCATGTCATGGAGATCGCTGAATTAATCAAGGCAGCTGAGCCTAAGCCGCGCCTCGGCGCCAGCTATTCTCTTCCCATCGTCTACGCAGGAAACAAGTCTATCCGCGGAGAAATTGAGAAACTCTTCAAGGGAGAGTTTGCGCTTACATGCGTCGATAACATCCGACCAGTACTCGAGGAGGAGAACACTGAGCCAGCACGTCGCGCAGTTCACGAGCTCTTCATGGAGCATGTCATGAGCCACGCTCCTGGCTATAACAGGTTGATGAAGTGGACTGACATCGACATAATGCCGACCCCTGCTGGAGAGGGTATGGCTATGCAGCTCATCGCCGACACCTTCAAGCAGAACGTACTTGGTGTAGGTCTCGGAGGGGCAACAACCAATGTTTACAGTGTTGTCGATGGTCGTTTTGTCCGTAGTGTTTCCGCCAACTTAGGTATGAGCTACAGTGTGACCAATGTCATGAAGGAGGCGGGTATTCTCAATATTATGCGCTGGATTCCCTTCAAGATCGAGGAGGAAGAGGTCGCTAGCCGCCTGATGAACAAGATGATCAGACCGACGACGATACCGCAGACCCTAGAGGATTTGCTGGTAGAGCATGCCGTTGCTCGCGAGGCGCTTCGTCTTGGTCTTCAACACCACCGCACTATAGCAACACGCCTCAAGGGCGTTCAAATTCAACGCACTATCAGTGACATGTTTGAACAAGCCATTGAAGATAGCTACGTCCAGATGATGACCATCGACGTTATCGCGGGCACAGGCGGCCTCCTTAGCCATGCTCCACGCCGAGTCCAACCGATGCTAATCCTGAGCGACGCTTGGCTCCCTGAGGGCGTAACTAGAATGTTCCAGGACTCTGTATTCATGATGCCTCACCTTGGCGTTACGAGTACCGTCTACAGGGACGCTGCTTGGAGTATCTTCGACAAAGACTGCCTCGTCAGGATAGGCACTAGCATCGCAGCAGCTGGTACTGGTAAACTCGATGAGCACGTCATGACGGTCGAGATTACCATGTCCGACGGCAAAGTTGTCAAAGAAGACATGAAATTCGGAGAGATCAAGTTAGTACCTCTGGGCGAAGGCCAAGAGGCGAAGGCGGTGATAACCCCCGCAAAAACCTACGATGTGGGAGAAGGACCTGGCAAACCCAAGGAGGCACCTATTATCGGTGGCATAGCAGGCATCATGCTCGACGCCCGTGGTAGGCCACTCTATCTCCCAGAAAACCCCTCCCAGAGAAGAGATCTCCTATACAAGTGGTTTACAGCGCTCAGTCTCTACCCTGAGGCTCCATTGAAGGAGCTGGTGAAGTAAAATGACGACAAGGAAGCATAATACCCCGAGAAATAAAGATAAAGAGGAGGAGAGTGGAGAAGCCCACGCATACACGCCGGGCCTCAAAGTTAAGCGATCGATGAACATCGAAAAGCTCCGCAGGCTCCCCATCCCTGGCGAGGTCCTTCAAAAGGTCGGAGACACCGTTGTCTGGGACACAAAGGTAGCACGCACAGAGATCAGTGGCGAGCCGGAGATCATAAAAGTAGCTATGATCCTTGGCGTCGAAGCCGAAGACCTGACCCGTTTCATGCTGAAGAAAGTCGGCGATAAGATCAAGCAAGGCGAGAATCTCGCATTCTTCACCGCCCTATTTGGTCTCGTGAAAAAGAAAGTTCCTAGCCCAAAGGACGGTACAGTCGAATCAATCTCTGAGGTGACCGGCCAAGTCATAATTAGGGGGAGCCCGATCCCCGTGGAGGTAGACGCATATATTCCTGGGAAAATCATCGAAGTCATTCCCCGCGAGGGAGCGGTCATACAGACCCATGGCGCCTTCATACAGGGCATCTTCGGGATCGGTGGTGAAACCCATGGCGAGATCAAGGTTGTCGTTGCCTCAAACGAGGAGGTACTCACCCACGATAAGATTGGGTTAGACTGCAAGGGGAAGGTATTGATAGGCGGTAACAGGGTCACGCTTGAAGCAATGAAGAAAGCAGTCGAAGTCGGTGCCTCCGCAGTCGTCGTAGGTGGAGTCAGACACCAGGACCTTACAACCTTTACTGGCGAAGAGATAGGTGTCGCTATTACTGGTCAGGAGGAAGTTGGTATCAGCCTCATCATCACTGAAGGGTTTGGCAATATGAACATGAGCGCTAACACCTTCAAGCTTCTAAAGAATTACGAGGGTCGACTCGCCTGCGTAAACGGCGCCACACAGATTAGGGCAGGTGTACAACGCCCCGAAATAATTATTCCCCACGAGGAGAGGTGGGAAGACAAGGGCGACGCATTCGTAAGCGGCATGGTTCCCGGGACTCCAGTCAGGATAATCCGTCAACCATATTTCGGCGCTATTGGAGTCGTCGATAGCCTACCCATCGAACTCCATGCTATGGAGTCCGAGAGCATGGTCCGTGTTCTCACCGTCAAGCTCCCCGACGGTGAGGTTGTAACCATCCCAAGGGCGAATGTTGAGATCATCGAGGAGTAAAACTCCACGAATCCCTCCTTTTTTACTAGATTATTAAACTGATACCTATATCAGTTTTTCATGATTTTAAGAAAGTCTGTTAACCCACGCTGCGGGATATTGAGACATGAAGAAGTCACTAGGAGTCGGGACACATGCGTTGCCCTCACCTGTATGGGTTGTAGGCACCTACGACAAGGCTGGGAAGCCAAACCTCATGACGGCAGCTTGGGGAGGGATATGCAATTCTCGCCCGCCCTGCATCTACGTAAGCCTCAGGAAAGCGACATACAGCCACGGCAACATCATGGCGAGGAGAGCCTATACAGTAAGTATTCCATCAGAGCAGTACGTAAAAGAGGTTGACTGGATAGGCATCGCTTCGGGTCGTAACGTGGATAAGTTCACCGCATCGAAGCTTACCCCCATCAAGGGAACTACAGTCGACGCCCCATACGTTAACGAGTTTTCGGTAGTCATCGAGTGCCAAGTAAAGGAGATCATCGAACTTGGTCTCCACACTCAGTTCGTAGGCGAGGTCATGGATGTCAAGGCTGAGCCCAGTGTCCTCAACACGAAAGGTGCAATCGACATTGAGAAGGTCAAGCCAATTATTTTCACGTCAGGGGCAGGGACCTATCATAGCGTCGGAAAGAAACTGCAGGACGCCTTTACAACGAAGGAGATTAAAAATGAGAAATAGCTCATAGATCACATCGCTGATTTTAACCGCAATATTCAGACTTAAAGCATTAAAACCGGCGCGCCTTCCCACTGGCAGATAATCGAGGTCAAAGAAAAAGGCGTGTTGAGCTCCGTATGATTGAAAATGATGCGATGTGGAAGGCCTTCGAGGCCAGGGACGCTGCGGTCGATGGCAGATTTGTTGTAGCCGTCCGTACCACTGGTGTGTACTGCCGTCCTTCCTGTCCAAGTAGACGCCCAAAAAGGGAGAATGTTATATTCTATCCTGACCCCGAGGCTGCGGAGAAGGGTGGATTCCGCCCATGTTTACGCTGCAAGCCAGAAGAAACGAACTCCCCTGCAGTTATCCTGGGTGAAGAAGATCTGCGAATATTTACGAAGAAACTCTGAGAGGTGGATAACCTTGGAGGATCTTGAAAAGGTAACAGGGATTAGCTCGCCTCACCTCCAAAGAGTCTTCAAACGCGTCATGATTTTGACCCCCCGTCAATACCAAGAAGTCTGCAGGATAGACCGCTTAAAGGCAAGACTCAGGGATGGAGAA
>CAZIAF010000190.1:2149-4071 GCA_964537625.1 uncultured Candidatus Bathyarchaeia archaeon | reverse complement strand
GTATAATTGAATGATCGAATATCAAACGTGAAGGTCAGAGGTGGTGCTTTCGTCGGGGCCTTAACATCCAACCCGTACACGAACGATGCGATGTTTCCTTTCTCTGTCACTACCAATATGCCATAGATTCCGTACTGTTGGAACGTCATCGAAAGAGAAGATCCGACGCCGTACACACCCATCCCCGGGCGAATACGATAATCCAACGCGAATAACGTCTGCGATTGTGGGGCACCATCTGCAAAAACAGTTATGTAAAGGGAGACTAGATGAGTTGAAAGTGATCCTTTGTTCAATACTGTGAAGCTGATCTTGTTTGAAACGACTTTGACGTCTGTAATTTCGATGACTTCGCTCATTCGTTCGAAGTCTTGATCGCCTCTCGCCTGAATTATCTGCTGATAATTGTACATTTGTCGAGCCTGCGAGTAAAGAGCAGAAAAACCGGCCATTACTATGATTATCATGAGCATTGTGCCGATGACAGTGCCTACGCCGCGGCGATTCAGCAAAAGATATCTTGGCATGTTATGTGACCACCAAGGTGAACCGTCTTCTGAGCGTCTCAGAATATGAGGGGTTCTGCCAAGATATCGTGTACGTGAAAGACACTTCAAAGACATAGGTGCCTGGCACGGTGCTGCTTGTGATGCTGATGCTTCTCTGCGGAGATGTTATGAGGTTTCCATTATTGAGCGTGTGACTCCATGGTCCTGTGGCGTATGTTATTGTCCCAGGTCCAGAGATGCGGTTCACTCTCACCGTAACGGCGTACGGCAACCAAGGGGCCCGGGTAGGATATACGGGGCTGAAGCTGGGCCAGTTGGTATATGCATATGCTCGGAGGGTGTATACATGGTATACATACGTGGTTCCGGATGTTGGTCTCTGTACTGATCCACTCCATGTTGGAGTGGCCGAGATTGCGAAGGGGTAAGTCTTCTGAGTCCAAAGTGGTAACTGTATTCCGTAGTTCTGTGAGATACCCGTCCATCGATAGAATAACCCAACGAAACCAGCAAACAAATACTTGCGATCACTATCGATATCCTCTCGAACTATGGGGTATGTTTTGAGTGTGGTTCCACCCTTGGTCACGGCACCGAACTTGAGTATTTGTGTGACTCCAGTACTGGGATCAGTCATGTTCGGTGGGACAATCTGAGGAGTTCCATAGGGCCGAACGTCTCCTGAAGTACTTCGGTTATCCACAATGTAGAAATAGTTTTCTTCTTCGCCTGACTCACTGTACGGTTGATATATCATCACATAAGTACTTTCGTTGATACTAATTGACTGCACTCCTTTGTTAGTAAGTTTGACCCATAGCAATATTCCAGCTTTTCCTCCAATCATCTCCCATGCGGGTCTTGACTTAGTTCGATAGATTATATCATCACTTGTAGTTGTATAGTTGAATGAGAGATAATCAAAGGAAAAAGTCAAGGGTCCAACAATTTGCTTCTCAGGAGGTGGTGGCACGAATATGGCGATGGCAGAAGATCCTCTTTCTGTAACAACCCGCACCGAGTAAGTATTAGTATCGCTCAGTTGGAGCGGAATAGTACTCCCGACTCTCGTAGCAGTCATGCCTGGATTCAGGGTATAATTGATTGAGTACATATTTTGCCACATTGGAGTACCCAAATTGTATTGAATCACAAACAGGTCTACGAGGTGGACCGTCAATGAAGATTTGTTTAGAACAGAGCAGTTGAGTTGGTTTGAGGAGATCTTAACATCTGTTATCTCAATGGACTCAGATATTCTCTCCAACTGTTCTTTGTTCTTTTCGTTTGCCTTCTGTTGCTGGTAATCCATCTGTCGGAATTGCCAGACGAGGATAGAGAAACTTGCCAGTAGAAGGATGAACATCAGAGTTGCACCTAAGACAGTGGATACTCCTTTGCGACTCTGCACTA
>CAZIAF010000190.1:0-2049 GCA_964537625.1 uncultured Candidatus Bathyarchaeia archaeon | reverse complement strand
TGCACTAGGAGGACCTCACATGAATACCTGTGAATGGAAGGTAGATCCCGTAGTAGTCAGATGATCCCGACCATCTCCAGAAGATCCCGATCCAGACTGTGTAGACGTACATCCGCTCATTCGGATACGAGGTCGCATCAGGGATAGGAAAATCTTGCAGCGTTGAGATCCCGGGTTTCGTGGCGCCAAACTTGACTATTTGAGTTACACCTTCTTCTGGATTCTCGAGATTTGCTGGGACTATTTGTGAATAGTCTACGTAAGCCACCGGGGTTTGCGAATTACTCCTTGGATCCAGGATATGATAGTAGAACTCGTCTTCAAGATAACTGCTATATGGTTTCACCACCATTATGTATGAGAGATAGCTAATCTCGATATCTCTTGTCCCATGGTTTGTGAACTTCAACCAGAAGATCATATTGTGTTTATGATTAGTGCTGCTGCATACGATTTCCCAAGCTGCTCCACTGCCAGTGGGGTTATACGTGGTGTAATTGAAGCTTTGTTTGTCGAAAGAAAAGTAGAATGGGCCTATCTTTGCCTGAGAAGCCTGCGGGATGTACGTCCATTCCGCAGAATTGCCACGAAGGGTGTTGATTTTAACCTCATAAGTGCTGGAGCTGGAGAGAGTGGGGGGTTGTGGTTTGAAGCCGGACAAGTTCTGGCCGATATTTGTCTTGTAGGATGCCGGTGATATGGGCAGATTGTAAGGTTTAGTGAAATTATAGCACTTATGAGTGTTGACGGCAGGTTCCGTTATCCAGATATCCGCCAGCTCGATGGGTTCCGCTCCTTCATTTATTACGGTGGCATTCAGTTTTCCCCCGTCAATGGATAAGGAGACTATTCGCAGGTGTTCACTTTCCCTTTCCCATTCCCTTATGTTTCGCTCTTGGCTAGACATAGTGTACAGATCCGAGTGGGAGACGACTGCAAGAAAAGCATTCATCGAGAGCATTATCAAGACAGTCATCAAGACTGCTGCCATTATAGAACTGAGACCCTTACTCCCGAAAAAGTTTCTGAGTTTCATGGACGAAACCCACGATCAAGTACCCCACATCGAAGTAACTTGATTTCCTCTCTGTGTTGCGATCACTATCAGATATTTCTTCCCTGCTACCCAAGTAAAATGAGGGGTAGAAGTAATATCTATCTTGTAAGTCCGGATAGGATGCTGGCCTTCCGGAGTGGTAACTTGACGCTTTGAAGGATCAAGAGTAAAAGAGTAACTCGTTCCATTGATATAGATGGCAGCAATTTGAATTTCTATTGATCCAACATTCCTTATCGTAATGTTGACATAGTTGGGACTTGGATTGAACCAGACGTCCTCGATGATAAAACTCTCCTTCAAAGCCTTTGCTCTCTGTTCATAATAGATTCCTGCGTTGCTTTGATAAAGCTGAAGGGCAGGAACTGCCCAGTTAATCGCGATTGCGCCTAATGCCATGGTCGCGGACAACATGATGACTTGGGCAATGACAGTGCTGAGTGCCTTCTTACGTCTGAGAATCTTCAACACAGCATGCCCGCTCCAGCATTTATAAACTACAAGAGCGGCCATATTTATGCATGATGTGACCACAATTTGATACATTTCATAACGGATGTCTCTTCATTTGGGATTGTATTCAAGAAACCGTAGGGGGCTCGTCTGAGTGGATACTTTGAAACATGTTAGAAAGACAATCCTCAGTAACAAGAAAGCCTTCAGTTCAATCATTACAACTATGCTTTTTCTTAGTCTTGCGGTCACCGCCGGGATTCTGTGCTATTCATGGGCCATGGCATCATGGAGCAATTCTGTTGGAGGAGTGGACCAATGGACACAAAGAAGAGCAGACAACATGAAAGAGAATTTGGTGATCGAATCGGTATGGTTTAACAGAACTACCGGAATAGCTAATTTGACGGTGAGGAATGTGGGTGTTACCCCCACAACCGTATCATCAGTATACGTGGACGGCGTTCTCGTGCTCTCACCGAACAAGAGTATTAAAGTCGGCCAAGCTGCGTTTTTCATAATGTCTGTGGCGAAAAAGC
>CAZIAF010000189.1:0-4100 GCA_964537625.1 uncultured Candidatus Bathyarchaeia archaeon | reverse complement strand
AAGATCTCCCGATACCTTGATCTCCTGCGCCTTCACTGTTGGCTCAATATCGAATTGCGCGCGCTCGGTTGACATTCCGTAGGGGAGCCGGTGTCGGCGACGACTCCCCAGAAACGTGGTTCGAGGTGTATGTGGAGCCATAATCTTATCCTCACTTCCATCTGATAACTAAACAGGCGAAAATAAGCTCTTAATTTGATGAAGATTCATCAATATTACCGCTCCACAATCCCTTAACCTATTTGATATATTTTTATTTAAGGGTGTCTCTTACTGTCTCTCTATGTGCAGGACGCAATGGTAAAAGAAGTCGTTTCTATCAGTCCTCACAAGTCAGTAGAGGAAGCCGCCAGAGTCATGACAGAGCATGGTATAAGCAGTCTAATAGTCACCTCTGACGGGCTTCTACATGGGATTGTCACAGAGAAAGACATACTCACTAGGGTGGTTGCGAAGGGTCTGAAGCCGGCGGATGCCAGAGTGATAGACGTTATGTCCCCCTCACTTATCACGATAACTCCTGAGACATCGCTTGAGGAGGCAAATCGGCTGATGGTTGAGAAGAGGATAAAGAAACTTCCCGTCATCGAACCAAATAGCCGTCAGCTCCTTGGGATCCTCTCCCTCACTGATTTCGCTCGACTACAACCCAAACTCATCGAGGCAGTTAAGAAGAACGCAATGGAGAGAAACATCGAAGATGCCTGCTTCACGGATCAGCTTCTAAAGAGTGATGAGGGGCAGCACCTCGAGTTCAAGTCAACGCTCCGCTATGACCTGGTAAAGAAATGTGTAAACGCCAGCCTTGAGCACGCTTGCCTAAAAACAATCTGCGCTTTTTTGAACGCTGATGGCGGGGATCTAGTGATAGGAATAACTTACCAACGGCATACTATCGGCCTCTCACTCGATTATCAGACTCTCAGAATACCCAGTCGGGATGGATTCGAGAACAAGCTGATAAGCCTAGTATCGGCGAATGTAGGCGACTCCTACCTACGGTTCCTCAAAGTTATGTTCCCCATAATTGACGGTATAGAAATCTGTAGGGTTCATGTATCCCCTTCTAATGAGCCTGTATTCATGAAGGAGGGGCCGCAAGAACAATTCTTCGTAAGAACTGGAAATAATTCGCGTCCCTTCTCTCTATCGGATACAACAAAGTATGTTATGGAGAGATGGCGCTGAATTAAGTCGAGCTCGCCTGCTATCATGTTATGTCGTTACATTTGTTCAATTAATTTGTTCCTTTTTCCGAAATTTTATAAAATAAATAATCACTGCAATAATACAAATTATTATTATGAAAACAATCACTAAAGGGTAAAGATATTCTTCTCTATAAACAGCTTTAACAGAAATAACTTCTTTATTACCATTTGTGTTTACTAACTCCGAGCTTTTAGTGGAGTTTAGATCTCCCACCCAACGCGTAAAAATGTATTTTCCTCCAAGAATTCCTAATAATCCACCCATATTAACTGAAGTTGGCGCATCTATTTTCACCTGTGTACCTGCTAAGTATGCTCCTGATCCATTTATTGTAAATGGAATATTTGTTGTGATTTCTAGATAGTATGCTGCGTTAGTTCCCGAAATAATTTTTTCAGCTTGAATTCGTGTAGAATTGCCTATTCGGGTAAATGCTTGGACTAGATTTGTTTTATTACGAATTTTTAAAATATTTTCAGCATAGCCACCTTCGTCGGTTAAAGTGTTATTTCTTTCAAGTCCTGCACCAGACCAATTTACAATCACACCTTTTACCTGTCTATTATCAATTAACACTTGAGCTTTTATGATGGCGGTCTCGCCAATAAAATACGTGCTCTTGGCGATTATATTTATTGATAATTTACTTTCTAGAGGTGTAATTTTTACGATGACTGATTTGTAACCTGTTGAAGATGTTGTGATTGATGAAGCGGTGGTAGATATGCCTCTTCCATAAACTATGGCCTCAGTCTTACCCAATTTAATTATTGATGATTCTGGGACCGATACATCTTTTGGATTGCTTGATACTATGTTCAAGGTAATTGGTTCATAATTTACTGCAGGGCTGTTTGTTGATGATATGCTTTGAACGATTATTGGAAATGAAAATCCGATTATCGGTGGGAAAGCTGTAACTGAGAAAGTCGATGGCTTCACTTCTGTTACCTTTAATTCGATATTTTGAGATACTAATCCGCTTCCTGTTACTGTGAGTGTGAAGACTCCGGGGGATCTGCCCTTAATCTTAAAATAATTGAAATAGGATTTCTGATCGACAGTTACCGTCTGATCTGTGGTTGCGATTCCGGTGTTTGAGCTTGAAATGGTAAATGTGGTTGTTTCAATTAGTGGGGTTGGGATTCCTCCATTCAATGTTATTATGCATGCTTCAATCTCTTCCTCAACAGGGATGCCAGAAGTCTGAACTAGTGTTGAAGTTGGTAGTGGCACATATGCGTTTATTTTAATCTCTGAAGCCGCAAGATCTGGAGATAATGCCGTAATTTTTACATCTCCAGGCATTTTAGCTTTAGACGTAATTATGGCCGTAGCTTTTCCTTGGGGAATAATTACTGAGGATATTGTTTCGATAATGGCTGTATTTTCTGAGAATATATTAGAGATTCTGGGGGTTCCCGTCAGCGTTGGCATACCCTGTTTGTCTACTAATTGTAATAGAAGAGGTATGCTTCCTGAATCATCTACTAATATATTGTTTATTGGGGTGTAGAGTTTTTGTCCTACAGGAACTCCTCCGGGTGGTTTTCCTATTAGTAGGATACTTGTACTCGTTAAGTTTGATGCAGACGCATAGATTGTTGCAGAACCAACTGAGTTACACATGATCGTTGCTGTTGCTTTCCATTCCCCTGCAGGTATTGACAATGTAGAAGGTATAGAAAACCTACTAGAGTTGGTTGATGAGAAATTAATCTTCACTGGAGCAGAGAGTCGGACTGGTTTATTATTATTGTCGAGTACCGCGATGAAAGCAATGTTAGTTTCATTTAGTATCTGTGTGCTAAGGGACCATAAATAGAGCTTTTGAGCCTTTGGACCTAGAACATTTAGAGTCGAGGAGCTCGATTTAAAGTTCGGAGCTGTGGCGGTAATAGTCGAGGTCCCTTCAACTCCCATTGTGAGTATTTTTGTTAGCACGGACATATTTCCAGCGGGGATAATTGTCTGTTTAGGATTAACATCGGCTACTCGGAGATTAGAAGATGATAAAGTTACTGCTAAGTTTTCATGAGATTTTGTAGGATTACTATAAATATCGACTACTGAAACTATTACATCCACAATTTGTTGAGATAAGGGACTAACAATACTTGGTAAAATAGTTACCTTTAAAGAAAATGGAGTTCCCGAGGGGGGTTCAATTTGAGGATTTATCTTGGAGGATAAATAACCCGAAGCCGATGCGGTGACTTCAACACTTTTCTTTTCGATAACATTACTAGTTGCGTTAATTATTTTATAATATTCTCCAACTGTTAAAATAGTGAAATTTGGTATCTGCAATATCCTTTCATCAGAGCACGATAGGGTTACGTTAATATTGGATGATGCTAGCTGGATTTTTCCTGCGGAGTCTTTTAAACTTAGGAAAAATGCTGGGTGAGAACTACCGTCTGACGGGATTGATGGAGTGGCTTTTTCGAGAGTCACTGTATATGTTGGATTCGTTTGAGCTGATTGGACAATTATTGATGGGATTGTGACAATAATTATCAGCAACATTGAAACGAGTTTTTGGAGCTGCAAATCAAATTATTATCCTATTTTAAAATATATAAGTGTCGCGCGCGCATTTATATTTGTGTAAAATTAATGTTATAATATTATTAAAAGATCTTAACTATTTTAAATAATTATATTACTTGATACTGTTATTTAGTAATTTATTTGATAAATAATAATATGGGCATGTATGAATATCATGCTTTTATCTTAATTACTAATATTATTAAACGTGAGAGTAATATGATATATGATATATTTCTTTTTAAAATAGATGTTAAACCATTTAAAATTAAAATGATCTTTTTTGGCCTTAATTTTATCTTTTTAGGAGATATGATTTAATTGAATACTAAATT
>CAZIAF010000188.1:0-4111 GCA_964537625.1 uncultured Candidatus Bathyarchaeia archaeon | reverse complement strand
TTTTCTTAGTTACGTATAGGAAGACGGCCGCGATCATAGATATGGTCGCTATCGTGCCGTACATGTAGAGGGTCCTCGGTGGGAGCCCATCTCCTAGTATAGTTGTAGCCAAGATCGGTCCTATAGCCATCCCGAAGAATCGTGCAGAGTTTAGGAACCCCATACCTGTTCCCTTTCTTCCGGATTTACCCCCCAAGAGGTTCGGTGGTATCCCTGCCTGCACAGCCCCTATAACGATTCGTAGGGCTATGAATTGCACAGGGTTGAAGACGAAGGCTGTCGCCATAATCGCCACAGCTGCCCCCATAGACAGGAATGGTAACGTTCTGTCCGTGGCAGCATTCGAGAGAAGCGGAGTGGCGACTGCGAAAGCGACGCCATTCAGGATCGTTGCTATCGCAGTCCAGAGTAGAAGCTGGTCATTTGGTACGCCGAGAGACTTTAGGAACCACGAAATAGTGGGGGCTATAAAGCTGATGCATGTGTAGACGAGGATAAGCGAAATTATGTCGGGGATAAGAGCCTTAAAATCTGAAAATTTGAAAGATTTTGAGTCCGCCCCCCTGCTCGTGAGCGGGGGTAAGGTGAGTATGAGCACCAAAGGGAATATACAGATGAAGAGAATAGCTGATGCCACCATTGTGAGACGGTAGCCGATCACAGCCGCTAATACTCCACCAATACCTGGTGCTACTAATCCTCCCATGGTCATCGCAGCCATCTGGTAGCTGAGTGCCTTTTTCAGATCAAGCGCTGGAACAGCTGAGGCTACTATCGCAAACATGACTGTACTCATCCCGCCAAAACCGCCCTGCAATGCTCTGAAGAAGACAATCTGGAGCACATTTGTTGAGAGCGCCATTCCGCTGTAGACGATAATATTTCCCGCTAATACGAACAATAGGACCTTCTTGGTTCCGACGCGGTCACACATCCACCCCCAGAAGGGCGCGGTGATCGCCATTATAGTGGATGCGATGAAGGAAGATGTCCCCGTCCACCCGGTCGCCTCGATTAGAGTCTCATTGAACTCGCTGCTGATGAAGAGGGGCATGAAGCTGCCCATCAACATGAAGGCAACGGATACCAGGAACTGAATTAGGAGAGCAGCGGTTGCCGTGTCCAATCGAGTGAGTGTCCTAATTGGATGTCTTGCATCGATCTCCAATAGCCTGCATCTTCTCGAGGAAGCTTCCCCGCGTTGGAGTTCCAGATAAGAGGGAGATTGATTTAAACGATGCTATTACAAAGGAGCTAGAATTGCTATCACTGATTTAAGTAGCTCGCGCATGCGATGCCCCATATCCGAAACATCAAAGAACGCTCGCAATTATGGTACCATTCTACAATCCAAGTGTTTGATGATTAATTCACGTGCACATATTAATTCAGTCAATCTCAAATAATGGATCCATTCCTCAACACTGGATATGGTACCATTAATCCTACAAATACTTACGAGAGCACTCCATCAAAACAACAAAGAATGCACGCGCCAGGTCTCCATTATTCACCATAAGACGGAGGTGGAGTGTTTGCAGAATAAAAAGAGGGCAATCGTATTACACTAGGAGATAGAACTCCCCCGAGCACTCACCCGATTGAGTGGGTAGGATCGAGGGTAATGTCCATTACATGAGTATCTGCGGAGCAAGGGTGTAGCTGTGCCTGCTGTTGATGATGGTAGTCCAAGGATTATGTTGTTGATAGCACTGCTGTTGATAGCTCCATGGATGAAGAAAGGAGCGATAGGGCTATAGCAGTAAGTACGTCCCTACAGGGCTCTACTAGGGGAGATGTCGACCCTAAGCTACCAGCACCTACCAGCACCAACCGACACCTACCTGCACCTACCAACAGCAACCAACAAGCAGCACCTACTGCAGAGGCTACCAACATGCAACAAGCAGCACCTACCGACAATGTAATACAGCCGAAACCAACGGTCAAAGAGGAGCTGCCGCCCCCACTCGCCAACCAGTGTATTACAGGGTTGGATTACAAGGCGCGCACGCCTTCAGTCATAAATAATGGAACCATTCCTCAAAACTAATTAATGCGCGCGCGCCTGGTAAAGAGGGACGCGTCTCTCAAACCATGTGCGTCTGCGTGATATGTAAAAATGGTCAATAATACCTGCCCATTCAGCTTTTATGCACCATAGATATCCACAATAGATACAGTGACTCACCTGACGAAAACAATAACGACAGATATACTCGTCATAGGGGGAGGCCTATCAGGATGCATGGCAGCCATAAACGCCGCTGACCACGGCACTAAGGTTACAATAATCGAGAAAAGCCACACAGAGCGAAGCGGCTCAGCTGGAACAGGAAACGACCACTTCTGGTTCTGGGACCCCGACATCCACCTTCCAAGAAACTGGACGATACCAGACATGGTCAGAGACATCAGCTATGATGGAAATTATGGTAAGACCAAGGGTGGGTTGATGGATCAGGAGCTGCTTGAGATCGTCGCTGAGGGTACAAAGGAAGCGGTTAACAACCTTGAGAACTGGGGCGTACAGTTCAAATATGATGAGGTCTATCCCTGGAACCTTCAATACGACGCTCCAAACGGGGAGAAAAAGTATCGCATCGTCCCACAGTTTCAGAGCGAATGGGACACACTGAACTACGATGGCAGAGACATCAAGAAGAGACTCACAGAGCAGTGCAAAAAACGTGGAGTAGAAATACTCAATAGGGTATCCGGAACAGGCCTCTTAACTAAAGAAGGCCGAGTAGTCGGTGCAACCGGCGTCAACATGAGGACTGGCGAGTTCCACATCCTACAAGCCAAGGCAGTAATCATCGCAACGGGTATGGACCAGCACCGACTATTCAAATCTCAAAGCGGAGACTGGTTCAACAGCCAGAGCCCACCCTATATCACCGGCGACGGCGAGGCGATGGCGATCAGGGCCGGAGCCGAGGTATTCACCCTCCCCCCAGGAAAAACAAGACACAACGGGTTCCAATACTGGAGGAACATCTGCAGAAGTAGTCCCGCCGCCACTTCAAGCTACCCCGCTGGAAAAATAGTGGACAGTGAAGGCATAACAATGATCGATCACCCAGCAGTACGCGAACCCATGAGAATACGCAGAGAGAACGTGGAGCAGAGCGTCAAACAGGGATACACACCATTCTACCTAGATCTGACTAACGCAACAGAGGAAGAGATCAAATACGTCGAGTGGAGCTACGGCAACGAAGGCCTATGCTGGGCACTCAAGGAGATAATGAAGGACCAGGGAATCGACTTCAGAAGGGATATCATAGAGCTTGAGTTGGAGAAACCCGGACGCCTGACGGGTGGCTTCCTCGCCCTATTCATTGACACCGACTGTAAGACAAGCGTCGAAGGCCTCTACGCATGTAGCCCTGTCCAATTCGCCGGCGAAGTCGCCGCCCCAACATATGTAGTCCTCGGCTGGAGGACGGGGGAAAAAGCGGCTGACTATGCCACCAATGTAGATTATATCGAGCTCGATAAAGAGCAAATCGAGTCCGAAGAAGCCAGAACGACCTCTCCATTAACCCGCAAAAGTGGCTTCACATGGAAAGAGATCAACAGAGAACTCAACAACATCATGGAGGAGTACATAAAATACGTCGTAGGCTTCAACCCACCCAACTCAAAGGACCTCATAAGTAGAAACGGCCTGATGAACTGCTTAGATCAACTCACAGAACTCAATAAAAAACTGATGACGGCAGCTGACCCACACGAACTAGTCCGATGCAACGAGGTCATGAATCTGATAGAAGTCGGCACAATGATGGTGGCCGCCTCATTAGACGAACGCCAGTTCCAGGATCATACATGGCTCTTAGGAAAGAAAAAAGGAAAAAACACGGAGTTCAGCACAAAACCGATAGTCGTCAAGTACCCCTCGAAGGAGGCCGAATAGATGCCCCCGATATTTGGAAAAACCTGCATAAACTGTAACAAATGCGTCGAGATCTGTCCAGGCGACATCCTGAGAGAGAGCGAAGACGGCCCCAAAGTGGCTTTTCCGGATGAGTGCTGGCACTGTGGCGCATGCATGATGGACTGTCCGGTGAATGCAGTAAGGCTAAACCTTCCACTATGGATGAGG
>CAZIAF010000187.1:0-4148 GCA_964537625.1 uncultured Candidatus Bathyarchaeia archaeon | reverse complement strand
GCTCAAGATCGATGATGTCATCGCCTCAACAAAGAGTAAGGGCCCACCACCAGGTGCCGAAGGAGGAATGGGCGGCATGGGAGGAATGGGAGGAATGGGAGGAATGGGAGGTATGCCCGGCGGCATGCCCCCAATGTAAGGTGAAAAATAATGACTTACCAAGGTAACAGACCAATTTACGTTCTCAAGGAGGACACAAAGAGAAGCCGCGGCCGCGATGCTCGCCGTAGCAACATGATGGCAGGACAGATCGTCGCTGAAGTACTGAAAAGCACGCTAGGCCCTCGCGGAATGGACAAGATGCTCATCGACAGCCTCGGCGACATAACGATCACAAGCGACGGCGCTAAAGTGCTCGAGGAGATCGATGTCCAGCATCCCGCCGCTAAGATGATGATCGAGGTAGCGAAGACCCAGGATAAAGAGGTCGGCGATGGCACAACCACAGCAGTCATTTTCGCTGGGGAACTACTCAAAAAGGCTGACGAACTGCTGGAACAGGGTATCCATCCTTCCGTGGTTATCAGCGGGTATCAAAAGGCCGCTGATAAGGCGCTTGAGGTCCTCGGGAATGTATCACTCGACGTCGACATGAACGACAGGGAGACCCTTCTAAAGATCGCGGGCACATCGATGAGAAGCAAAACCGTCTCATCTGATCGGGAGCACCTCTCAGGCATTGTTGTCGACGCTATTAAGCAAATTATTGAGAAGCGCGACGGCAAGGTTGTGGCAGACGTAGAAAACGTCCAGATCGTGAAGAAAGAGGGGAAGAGCCTTAAAGAGACCGAGCTAGTCCGCGGTATAATCGTTGACAAAGAAGTCATTCACGACGGGATGCCGAAAAAGATCAAGAACGCAAAGATCGCTTTACTCAACGCTGCGATAGAGATCGAGAAGACCGAGATCGACGCCGAGATAAGGATAAAGACCCCAGACGGCGTCAAAGCTTTCCTCGACCAAGAGACCGAGATGCTGAAAAAGATGGTTGATCAGGTTGCCGCTTCAGGTGCTAACGTCCTACTCTGCCAGAAAGGGATCGACGACGTCGCCCAACATTTCCTCGCTAAAGCCGGAGTCATGACAGCTCGCCGTCTTAAGGAGAGCGACATGGAGAAGCTGGCTAAAGCGACGGGTGCTAGGGTAGTTAACAACCTAAAGGACCTAAAGAAGGGTGACCTAGGTGTTTGCGGCCTCGTAGAGGAAAGAAAGATCGGAAACGACAAAATGATTTTCGTCGAGGATTGCAAGAACCCCTCAGCAGTAGCTATATTCATCCGCGCAGGTTTAGAGAGGATGATGGACGAGGCTGAGAGAAGCCTCAACGACGCGCTATACGTCGTTAGCGACGTAGCAGAAGTACCGAAGATGGTACCCGGTGGAGGCGCCATAGAGATGGAGTTGTCGAAAGAGGTACGTAACTATGCCCGCCAGGTAGGCGGACGGGAGCAGCTAGCCATCGAGATGTTCGCTGATGCTCTCGAGGTAATCCCCCGAACTCTAGCGGAGAACGCAGGTCTAGACCTCATAGACACTATGGTTGCCATGAAGGCAGCCCACGAGAAGAAAAACGGCCTTAAAATGGGTGTTAACGTCTTCGAGGGAGGCGTCACCGACATGCTGAAGGAAGGTGTTGTAGAGCCTATGGTTGTTAAACAGCAGGCAATAAAGAGCAGCATCGAGGTCGCCAGCATGATCCTGAGGATCGACGACGTAGTTGCTGCGAAGAGCGGTGGCGGACCAGGCGGAGGCAAAGGCGGACCACCTAGCCCCGACAGCGACGAGTAACCCTTTTTTTAATCTAACTGGAATATTCAGGCTTTACCCTATTTTCCCCGCTTAGGGTTTTTCTCCAACGAACTAGGAGTTTGTAGATTCGCGCGAGAATCAACCAACGACTTGCTTGATTAATCTCATGTGGTTCCCGCCTAGGATCAGACAGATGTACTCCTCCGAGTAACTCCTTTTCACCAACTCCCTAGTTATAGCAGGCATTTTGGAGGAATCCTCGAGCCCCTTAGGTGTATCAGGTATACCATCGAAGTCGGAGCCAAGGCCGACGTGCTCGGGACCCACAAGGTCGACTACATGGTCGATATGATCTACAAG
This sequence comes from uncultured Candidatus Bathyarchaeia archaeon, assembly GCA_964537625.1. Taxonomy (GTDB): domain Archaea; phylum Thermoproteota; class Bathyarchaeia; order TCS64; family TCS64; genus UBA8941. The sequence goes on along the minus strand of CAZIAF010000187.1, from coordinate 2,039 downwards.
CGTCTCGACACTCGGCTTAGTCTTATGGACAAAGTCAGGGGCGAAATTTATCCCCATGACGCCACCCTTCTCAGCAAGGGCTTTGATCATATCGTCAGACATATTACGAGAATGGTCGCAGACGACGCGGGCGTTGCTATGACTCGCAATAACCGGGTCCTTCGACGACTCTATGACATCCCAGAAGCCAGCATCGCTCAGGTGGCTCACATCTACGATCATACCGAGCCGATTGAGCTCCTCGACTACCTCGACGCCGAACCTGCTGAGACCGCCGTTGGTTCGATTATCAGCGACTCCGTCAGCTAGGAGGTTGCGAAAGCTGTGAACTAGGCCAACCATCCTCACGCCGAGGCGATAGTAGATTCGGAGCATGCTAAGCCGTCCCTCGAGAACATCCGAGCCTTCGATACTTAGCATCGCCGCTATTCTGCCTTCCTCATTCGCTTCAATGATTCCGGCATAGCTTACAGTCGGCTGAACAATTTTCGGGTACTTCCCACACTCGGTATAGAAAACATCTATCATCTCCATCGCGGTACGGATGGAGTATGCGGGTGTAGAATCCCGCTCCGAACTTATTGCAAAAACTTGGCAGTCGACACCACCCTCTTTTAATCTATTGAGGTCGATGTGGCCGAGCTTTGACCGTTTTCCGAAACCGACCTTACTTCTATCCTCCCACATGCTGTTGCGGGGACGAGTGAACTGAGGGAGAAGGCATTTTAGAGTATCGCAATGCGTATCCAAAACGAGAGATTGCTTATGTAGACGAGAGGGATACTCATCCAAACTAGATCAATTAACTGTAGAAGTCAGCGTTAAAAAAATAACTCAAGACACAAAATACTCAGCGCGCAACCAAGTCTTTATGCTTGATTAACTCAACGATCTCATTATACAAGACAATCCAGATCTAAGATGAATTATATGCGCTAACCGATTATCTGTCTCCATTCGATAAGATCACGAGCTGAGCTGTTTAGAAATTCTCCAGCCTCTACAATCGATTCCATAAATACCCACCCTCCCCGAGAATCTTGTTGACTGTGTAAAAAAGCTGGTTCCGGCATTCTGTAAAACTGTAAAATCTTCCAATGAAAGTTGTAAAACTGTACCCTGAGCACAGCTGAGCTGAGCATAGCTTAGCATAGCTGACCATGCTAGTCTATACGTATGGCAGGGTTAGCAGCTTCAGGCAGCTTAAGGGTCAGCTTAGCAGCTACCCAGACAGGGATCTGCCCCTCACCGGGTAGACGTCTCACCACCGACTCGAGAATACGTATATGGGGGTGGACTATGTCTGTGACGTCCCCGGGGAGTGAAGCTGCGACTTCTGTTGTCGTGTGCGTGGTATGTTGAACATGCGTTTGATGTTCATTTTTTCTTCATTGGGGTGGGTGCTTTAGCTCAATTAAAGCGCGCCTAGATTACGAAATGGTTACCCTGCTGCCCGAGCTGATCCTGTTCGCGTTGCTTTGCGACACCTTTACGCATCCCCTTGTCGGTTATGTCGATGTCATACTCGAGAAATTTTTCCACCATCCCTAAGACATTCTGGCTCATATCCTCAAGTTCTTCCTTTGTGAAAGTCGACATGACCTCTGGGCTATTGACCCACTGCATCCAGCCAGCGAGGCTCTGACCGAGAGCTATAAAGGCGAAGCGCATGGTCCGGACCCGATCTAGCCTATCTTGGTCCTTCTTTTCCTTGAGTTCGCGTATCTGTTCGAGGGTTTTTTGGCTACGTTCGACCCAGTTTATGTTAAGGGCTTCCATTGCGTAAAAACCTCATCGGTCGCCCCTAAAAACGTCTCCGGTCTCCGGGTAGAGTTTAAATCAGTCATCTCTCGGGTTATTGTTGGAGCCGGGGTCTCCTAGCTCGGTAGGGAGCCAGCCTGGAAAGCTGGTGTCCGTACGGACTCGAGGGTTCGAATCCCTCTCCCGGCGCCACTAAACTATACGCCTCATGAATTTACCTAGACGCTCGAGGCCTTGGGCTAGAGTATCTCCTCTTGTGCCTAGATTGATCCTGAGGT
>CAZIAF010000186.1:0-4231 GCA_964537625.1 uncultured Candidatus Bathyarchaeia archaeon | reverse complement strand
GGCTGGGATTGGATGAGCACAATCCACGACCTAGGCATGAAGCTTTGTGACATCGCAAAACAGGACTTTGTCATCCACGCTAAGAGCGTCTCAGATATTCTACGTGCCCATGAAAGCGGGCTTCTAGCTTGGGTGGCAAGCATAGAGAGCTGCAGTTGCGTGGAGAATGAGGTTGACCGTCTTGACGTTCTCTACGGTCTCGGGGTCAGGTGCATGGGGGTCAATTATAGTGAGTCGAATATGCTTGGTACTGGATTGAAAGAGTTGAAGGATGGTGGCCTCACCGACTTTGGCTACGACTGCCTTGTCAGGATGAACAAGCTCGGGATGCTTGTTGACACAGCCCACGTAAGCCGTCAGACTGCTTTAGATGTCATAAATCTAAGCAGAAGGCCGATAACAATCAGTCACAGTGGAGCGAAGGCGCTTACACCTACAACCAGGATGTTTCCAGATGAGGTGATTAAGGTTCTTGCTGAAAAAGGTGGGGTCATAGGCATCGAGGCTGCCCCAAACCTCACCGTGACGGCGAAACACCCTATCCACGGTATCGACTCCTATATGGAGCACATCGAGTATTGTATTGAGATAGCAGGGATTGACCACGTTGGCTGTGGCCCCGACACCGGTTACTATGACCACGCTGGAAGTTACATCTGGAACCTAGAGACTGGGAAGAAGAAGGGGCTCGGCCATTACCAGCGTCCCGACAGAAAAACAACGAAGACTCAGCACCTCGGTATCGACATGGATGTCAAAGGCTTGAAGAGGCTCAGGTATGTCCGTGGAATGGAGAACCCAACCGACAGCATCCAGAACGTCGCTCGATGGATGGTTAAACACGGTTACTCTGACGCTGAAGTCGCCAAGATAATTGGTGGGAACGCTTTAAGATTGCTTAAAAATGCTTGGTAAATTCAGCGAAAACCCATTTTAGTTATTCCACAAAATATCTTTAGAGAAATATAAGATCAGGTAGCCAATCAGACCTCCACATTGGTTTCGTTTAATCGCGCGCACAACGTGATTTAATTATTCGTTGCAACAACTATACGAATATCTAAATATTTTAATCGCTTAAAAGTAATCGTGGATTCTCCTTGCTGACGATTGCTATAGTGGGAAAGACGAATGTTGGGAAAACAACCTTCTTCAACGCGGCCACGCTACTAGACGCGAAGGTATCCAACTACGCCTTCACGACGACGGAACCAAACGTGGGTACGGCCTACGCATCCGACCTTTGTGTATGCCGGGAACTGGGCTTAAAGGACAACCCCCAAGAATCTGCCTGCATCGATGGGTGGAGATATGTCCCAGTTAAAATCATCGATGTCCCCGGATTGATTAAGGACGCCTATAAGGGGAAAGGCCTCGGCAACAAGTTCCTGTCGGCTATCGGGCAAGCTGATGCACTGATACATGTGGTAGACGCTTCGGGCTCGGTGGATGAAGAGGGAAAAATAACCAGGCCCGGCGCGGGCAACCCCCTCCAAGATGTCCTCGACATCGAGATAGAGATTGAGAAATGGGTCTCGGAAATAATCAAAGATAACCGGGTACTAATCACAAGGGAAGCAACCCGCCTCCCCCTTGAGGAAGCCATGTCACTGGCGATAGCTGGCGTAAAGGTTATGCCAACAAAAATTAAGGAGGCCATCAAAGCATCTGGCCTCGAAGAAGCAGGCTTTGAAAAATGGAGAGACAGCGACATCACAAGATTTGTGAGGACCCTAATGCCCATCGCGAAGCCGACGATGATAGTGGCGAATAAGATGGATCTCTTTCTCGCCGAGGAGAACTTCGAAAAACTCAGCGAGTACTTTAGCAGCGGCTTAGTCACCGCATGCTCAGCTGAAGCAGAACTGGTCCTGAGAAGGGCGCAGAAATCAGGACTCCTCAGATATACGCCGGGTAGTGAAAAGTTCACGATAGTCGAAGGCTCAAAGCTGACATCTGAGCAGAGCAGGGCACTCGAATACGTTGATCAAAGAGTAATGTCGAAGTGGATGAGAACCGGCATCCAGCAGGCCCTAAATGCGGTGGTCTTCAAACTGCTGAAGATGAACATGGTCTACCCAGTCGCAGATGAGCACAACCTCAGCGATAATCATGGCAACGTGCTCCCCCACGCCTACCTACTACCCGACAACTCGACGCCCCTAGACCTCGCGGGAGAGGTTCACTCCCGCCTAGTAGAACAATACACGCTCGCCCTCGATGCAAAAACGGGAATGCGTCTGCCAAAAGACTACAAGTTACGACACCGAGATGTTGTAAAGATCATGACGCAACCCAGAGCAACAAATAGACCGCGCCAATAAAGCCAGCCTTCTTCGAAGAAGCCTTGCGCCATGCGCACGCATGCACAGCTTTACAAGGTAAGGAACCGCCAAACTGCGTTAACCCTGAGGCCAGGAACAGCGTGAAGATACAAAGTTAAAATTTATCAATAAAACCATCTGCAAAGTTGTCAATGGTATAAAAAGGGATAGGGGCACTACGCCTTAAGTGATTTAATCAACTCACTCAGAGTTATCGCCGGCATGCTTGTTATCTCAACCGTGCCTCTGGCCCCTAACTCAACTGAGACCTTGAAGACCGCCTCGTTGTTCGGAGCCTCAACGATGTTGATGAAATCGAATGGGCCCAAGACCGCATACTGTTCAAGCACCTTCACATCATAGGCCTCCAGCTCCTTGTTAACCTCCATTATCCTCTCAGGCTTCGTCTTCAGGGTCTTTCGACCATCCACCGTCAACTTCGAGAGCAGAATATACTTCGCCACAGTTTTCACCCGTTAGTATCTGGTAAATCAGAGTATATTATTCTTTTACTTGATACCAATTGCGCGCGTGTAGAGGTTGCTGAAATTGGCTATACCTATGATCGTCAATAGGATCTGGACCGATGCAAGCACATTAGAGAGGAAACAGTTTGACATTTTTAAATCGGTTATGCTTTGAGTTTTGACGCGAACTCTTCTGCTTGACGCAGGTCTTCAGCATTCGGTCTTCCTTTGTTCATTCCACCAAAAATCTTTAGGAAGCTATTCGTGTTAAAACCTTTACATTGAAATTCATCAACAATCGTGTAACCCTTAGACTTCAGTTTTTGTCCAAGTGTCGAGTGATCTTCTTCTCTTTTTTTGTCTCCGGTTACTCCAGCGGTTGAAAAGATGAATGCGTTCTTGTTGTCTACTTGTGGCAGTTTGTCAGCGAAGTCAAGTAAAACCTTGTAATGTTTTCCGCTATCTATGCCTGCGCCAAAACCTACCAAGTCATATTGTTTAATTTCTTCGGGGTTGGTTTGCTGAGGAGTTTTAATCTCTGAATCAAGAGCTTTTGCGAAAACTTTGGCAATTTTCTCAGTATTATTATGATGATACGAAAAAACAATCACTAAGGACTTCAAAAGGCAACACCGCATCAGCTATTGTTTTGCTCCACAGTTATAATGACATTTCCTTTTTTATGCCCAGCTTCAACATATCGATGTGCCTCAACAATTTGATCCAACGGATAGCGCCTATCAATAACCGGCATTAATTTTCCCGCTTCTATAAGATCTTTAAGGCTGGCCAGATCTCCAGCTTCTACTTTTGCAGTTTCCCAAGTGGAAATAAAAACCCCTTTTTTCGCAAGTGACCCTTTAACGTGCGAACCTGAGATTTTGCCTACTGCATCAAAGATGACATCATACGCCTGGCTGTTTCTAGTGAAATCTTCCTTGGTGTAGTCAATCACCTTATCAGCCCCTATAGATTTAACTAACTCCAGATTTGTGGTGCTGCAGACTCCAGTAACTTCTGCTCTATAATGCTTGGCAAGCTGAACTGCGTAAGTGCCAACGCTTCCAGATGCTCCATAGATAAGGACTTTAACTCCGTCCTTGATGTTTACTCTCCTTAGAAAAACCAATGCTGTAACTCCCCCGACAGGAACGGCCGCGGCTTCCTCAAAGCTTAGATTGATTGGTTTTTTAACCATTACAATCGCTTTTTTTGGCACTTCGATCTCTGGAAGACAAATGTACTCAGCGTAGCCACCACCAAAATCGGTCATCGCAAAGACCTCGTCACCCGCCGTGAATTCTCTTACAGCCTTCCCTACGGATTCGATTTTCCCTGATATCTCCATACCTAAGATTTTCTTTCTCGGTCCTGTCAAACCTAAGGCTAACCGAGCAGGAAGCCAAAAAGACGCAGGAACCTTGAAACCTCGCATCCTCA
>CAZIAF010000185.1:0-4263 GCA_964537625.1 uncultured Candidatus Bathyarchaeia archaeon | reverse complement strand
GTGGCATTTGAGATGGCCCAGCCAGGAGACACCGAGAGAGACGTTGCCCTGAACATGATTGATCTCACCCTGAAATACGGGGGGGACACAGTCGCCGTCATGTGCCTCGGAGCAGGACCGAATGTTTTTGAAACCCACCCCGTTCCAGGAAATTACAAGTTAAAGGAGGGGGACCTTGTCCACACGGACTTCGGCTGTTTCTTCGACGGATACTATTCCGACATCTCAAGGATGGCAGTAGTCGGGAAACCGAGTGAAAACCAGCTAAAGGCGTACGGCATAGCAGTGGGGGCAGAGCGTGTCACAGGTGAAGCGTTGCAGGCGGGTGTGAAAGTAATTGACGTCCATAACGCTGTGAAACAATTCTACAACTCTAAAGGATACGAGTACACCAGGGCTTTCATCGGCCACTGCATTGGCATAGGCTGCCACGAGTTGCCTTTCATTGGCCCCTCAGACGGCGAATGGGTGCTGGAGCCTGGGATGTTTTTCCAGGTTGAGCCTGGAATGCTCCTAGGGGACGCGAAGGTTCACACCGAGGATTCTTTCGTGATTATGCCTCAAGGCCTAGCCAAGAATGTATCCGAGTACAGGGATGTGACGGAATTACAGGTAATAAGATAAAAAATATTTCCCAAACGCACATACTCACGCATTTGCGCGTTGAAGAGGATCATGAAGGGTGTATTTTTATCTATAAATAATCGATGTTTAAGGAATAATTAGGATAGGCTATTCTGTCACGTGTATAGGTGATTAGTTTGCGACCTGCCGAAAATTGGATGGAGGATTATGATGCCGGAGGCCGCTGATTTACTAGAGGGGGCCCTCTCTTGAAGCTTTTGCGGAGAAACGATTTTAAATTTAATTTCTTAGGAAAATTATGAACTTATAAATCAGTTTTACTATGCGGGCGCGCGCGAACCTTTAAAGCCGGTGTAGGGTCTCACTCCTTTAAGTGAAGGAATTGTCAAAGTCCTCTGCTTATGGTGGGGAAGGTTGGTCCCCAAGAACCACGTCGCTGCGACAGGAGATAGGATCCCTGTGGGGTAGGTGCGGGATCAGTAATGAGTACTCTAGGCTAGAGGCCGTTCTACTCCATCGTCCGGGATTAGAGATCACCGATCTCGTTGACCCGGACGCGGTACAGATGCTAGCGTTGCCGGACCCCAAGGTAGCGGAGGAGCAGCATAACTCCATAGCCGAGGCTTACAGGAAGGAGGGGGTTGCCGTTCACTATGTTGACCCATCATGAACTCCTTCGCCCAACCTCATGTTCGTAGCCGACCTCATGTTCATGACTCCGGAGGGTGTGATTGTGGCAAGGCCCGCATCCACTGTCAGAGCCGGTGAGGAGCGTTGGGTAGCTCGTAGGCTAGCAGATTTGGGGGTTCCTGTTCTGAGATGTGTGGGTGGAAGGGGGGTGTTTGAGGGAGCGGATGCGATATGGATAGATGAGGACACGGTTTTCATTGCGACAGGGCATAGGACGAATGCTGAGGGAGCCAGGCAGGTTGAGGTCACTCTATGTGAGATTGGGGTAGAGGTGGTCCACGTGGGTCTTCCATATGGCTCTATGCATTTGATGGGGGCCCTCAGGATCACCGATAAGGACATGGCGGTCTGTTGGCCGGGCAAGGTACCATATGACGCAGTCGCTGAGCTTAGGGGGAGGGGGTTCACTGTTCACTTCATACCGGATTTAGAGGAGGCTACCAGAGGGATGCCTATGAACTTCGTGACTCTCGCCCCAAGAAGGGTCCTCATGCCGGGCGGTAACCCGGTTACGCAGGCCTTCCTTGAAGACTGTGGAGTTGACTGTAAGACGGTCATCCTTGACGAGTTAGTCAAGGCCGCGGGGGCGGTTGGGTGCCTCTCAGGGATTTTAGAGAGAAAAAGTTGATCGAATATAATCAAAACCCATCTTATACTCTCTTTGGGCGTGCACTAAAAGCTCATGTCAAGAAACTAAACTGTGACTTAGTTTCAACTATTGCTGCCTTTTTTCGCGCGCGCTAAATATTAACTCTTGTGGGTAGCGTGCGTTTTCTTTAATAATGAACTGCACACAAATTATCGTTGATAGGTTTTGAATGAGATAGTACTAGGGAGGACAAGTTTAAAAGTCAAGACCCTGGGCTTCGGTGGCATTCCCATACAGAGGATCTCTGAAGAGGACGCGATCAAAGTCGTCAAGCGGTGCTACGAACTAGGCATCAACTACTATGACACAGCTCGAGGATACACGACCAGCGAAGAGCGAATCGGGGAAGCCCTCGAGGATGTCAGGGAGAACGTTTACCTAGCCACAAAGAGCCACCAGCTTACAGCTGAAGGGATCAGGAAAGACCTCGAGACGAGCCTCAAGAACCTCAGGACTGGCCATATTGACGTTTATCAGCTCCACAACATCGCCAATGAGGAAAAATGGAAACAAGTAAGGGAGCCAGGAGGAGCCTATGAAGCTCTCCTAGAGGCAAAGGAGGAGGGAAAGATCAACCACATCGGTGTTACAAGCCATAGTCCTGACCTCTCTATAGAAATGGTCCAGTCAGGGCTATTCGAGTCCTTATTGATTCCATATAGCTATCTCACCACAGAGCCAGAGAAGAGGTTGTTGCCTCTCTGTAAAAAACTGAACGTTGGCACCATCAGCATGAAGCCCTTCGGAGGAGGGGCCTTTAGTAACGCCAATGTTGCCCTCAAGTATGTCCTCTCCAACCCTGACTGTGACCTAGTAATACCAGGAATGACGAGCGTCTCTGAAGTTGAGGAGAACTATAAAATTTGGATGGGTGATCACGCCCTCTCTGAGGAGGAAGAGAGAGTCATCGAGAAGGATCGAAGGGAGCTGGGTGACCAATTTTGTAGGGGCTGCGAATACTGTCAGCCCTGCCCCCAGGGTATACCCATCAGCTTGATCCTGAGAACCGAGAACCAGTTCCTTCGTAGGATGGGTTGGAGTGATCGTAGAGTAGAGGACGTAAAAAACGCAAAGATGAAGCTGGAGAACTGCGCTCATTGTGGTACTTGCGAGTCAAGGTGTCCCTATAGTTTACCTATTCAAGAGCTCCTGCCAAAAGCAATGGAGTCTCTTTGGAACCGTATGGAGAATCGCACAATCCCATAAAACACTCTTTTCGCGCACGCGGTCGAAATTCATGTTGACTATTTCCAGACCCTTATGCCCTTTACGTGTAGATACATTGGGAGCGTACGCAGGCCAATTGTTTACGCAATAATTGATACGCGCGTGAGATGCCCTTAGATGCACGTGCCTCGTCCCGGTTCGAGGTCATGTGTGCTGTTTTCTTCAACAAAGTTTATTTGCATAACACTTCCCACAAACACATGGTGGGACGATGGATGATGTTGAGCTGAAGGTGGACTCCAAGGGGCGAATATGCCTGCCACCCGACATCAGGGAGGAGATGGGTGACACAGTAATCGCAACAAGAACCCCGAAGGGCATACTAATCACGGCGGGTAAGAGAAAGGGATTCATCGAGGAGTTCAACAAAGTAATCTCCGCCAAGCCAAAGAGAACTGGGGAGCCAGAGAACTGGACCCCAGAGATGATGAAAGCCATATGGGTGAACGAGCCTGACAGTGGGATTAGACACTAACATACTCTGCTACTCCCTAGACCCCGCCTACCCCGAACACCCACATGTAAAGGACCTCCTACTAAGCCTCTCACCCGAGAAAGCCATAGCAGTCAATCCAACGGTCATACACGAGTCGTATCACACACTCGTCTACGGCCAGAAGTTCGAAAGAGCAGAGGCTTCTAATAGGTTATTGCTGCTGTTGAAACACCCCTACATAATCTTCCTAAACCAGACAAGGAAAACCAGCCAAATCGGGCTAGACATTGCTACCAGATACAGACTCGGTGGGAGGGACTCTCTGATCCTCGCCAACTACATTAGCGGCAAGATCCCAGTAATGTACACGCATGACGGGGAGCTAGTATCACTTCAACGTGTGGCGTGGAGATCAGCTTCCTTGGAGATTAGAGACCCCCTCGTTGCTTAAAACGCGCGCCTCGCGATCTCTGGGAGCCACGGCTTGGAGCTCTCGATAGGAAAAACACTTTGCGCGCGCGATAGCTCTTACATGCGCGCGTATTCATCGATCAGGTTTCTGTGTAGTGTAATTTGAGTTTAACTTAAAGGCGCCCTCTTTTTACTATTTCACTTTCGCTTCTCATTTCTCGCGAACGCATGCTAATTATAAAGATCAGGATAGCGCACAGAATTG